>NZ_JBFAUT010000005.1:234973-239025 GCF_040679475.1 Actinoallomurus sp. NPDC052274 | reverse complement strand
CCGGAGACGTCGAGACCGGGAGTGTGCGGCAGCGTCACCGGGATGGGGCCCTGCATGAAGCCCCCGCGGATGTTGCCGTCGACCGAGTTGAACGACGTCGCGGCGACCCGGATCCGGACCTGGTCGGCGCCGGGGACGGGCTGCTCCACATCCTCGTAGCGGAGGACATCGGGGTCGCCGTACTCGTGGAAACGCACGGCCTTCATCGTGGAGCTCACTTTCGATGGAGAGGGGCATTGCTTCGAACTCGAAGCAGCTAATAGTGACCTTAGGCCCGCTTCGAATTCGAAGCAAGTGTGTGTGTCTGTGCGGTGGGACACAGCCTTCGGAGGGCAGGGTGATCGGTATGCGCACCATGAGAGGCGACGGACGCTAGGACTGGACGCCATGTCCTTCGACCCGGGCATGGCTTCCTAGGAGTGACGGATCCGTCGACGCTCGCCCGGCGAACACGGCCGCGTCGCAGGTGGCGAGGATGCCGGGGCATGCGCCCGGTCGGCGGCTTCACCGCGATCATCTGGCGCGGTGGTCTGGTACACGTTGAATCATGACGGATCTGATCGAACTGACCGGCCGGGCAGTGATCGTCACGGGCGCGTCGTCCGGGATCGGCGAGGCCACCGCGCGGCTGTTGCACGCCGCCGGGGCGTATCCGGTACTGGCCGCGCGCCGGGCCGACCGGCTGGCCGCGTTGAGTGAGGAGCTCGACGGGGCGCTGGCGGTGCCCACCGACGTGACCGACGCCACGCAGGTGCGCGACCTGGTCGCGGCCGCACTGGACCGGCACGGGCGGATCGACGGCTTGGTGAACAACGCCGGCGCCGGCATTCAGGGACCGATCGCCGACATCGATGTCGCCGAGTACCGCAGGATCCTCGACCTCAATGTGGCCGGCCTGGTCGACGTCACCCAGGCAGTGCTGCCGACCATGCGGGAGCGGGGCTTCGGGCGAATCGTAAACGTCAGCTCGGGCACCACCCGCCGGGTCGCGACCGGGGCGGGGGCGTATGCGGCGACCAAGTCGGCGGTGAACATGATCAGCTCGGTGTTGCGAGAGGAACTGGCCGCGGACGGAATCGCGGTGTCGCTGCTGCTGCCCTCGGTGACCGCGACCGAGTTCGGCGACGGCATGTTCAAGGACGGCGTGCCACCCCGGCCGGGGATGGTGGTGCATCGACCGGAGTACGTGGCCGGCGTGGTGCTGCGGCTGCTGCGCACCGGCGAGGATACCTTCGACATCCCGCACGGCCCCGAGCAGCCCGACCGCGCCCGCGTATCCGAATAAGGGGTCACGCGAACGGGGTTGAGGTTCTCACCCCGGAGTGAGGTGCAAGCACGGACTCAGTGATCACGAAGTTGCCGACGCTCCGTGATCACATGAGAGACCGCGCCCGCCCTGCCTTCCCGCGGCCGTCAGTGCATATGCCTCAACAGCGAGCTGTAACGGCGGCCGAAAGATCCTCGTGGCCGCCGTTGTGGGCAGGTGATGATGCTGCTTGGTTCGTTTCGGTCGGTTCTCAGCTCGGCAGTCGGAGGCGTGGAGCGATGGTCTCCAGGAACCAGGCGGTGAATTTGTCGGTGGGGTCGAGTGCTGCGTGCGCCATCGATGACCAGTCCTCGCGGTGGAGGACGGTGAGGTAGCGGTTCAGGAGGACGGTCCGGTGGTCTGGGGACAGGTTCGGGCTGCTGGAGTCCTCTTTGAGGAGGTGGTCAGCGATGAAGGCTGCGGTGAGGTAGCGGTCGCGGGTGGGGTGCTGGCGGGCCAGGTGGGTCACGTGGGCGTCGAGGACGCGACGGACCGGGTGGTAGCCATTCCAGGTCATGCCCATACCGCTGTTGCCGGCCATGATCCGCAGGAGAAGGCCGGTGTGGTCGATCAGTTCGTCGTCGGGATTCTCGGTGGTGATCGCCTCGTGGACGTCAGCAACAAGTGCGACGTCTCCCACGTAATAACCGTTGAGAGAGTCGCCGTCCAAGGCATTGCGCAGGAGCCAGGGCCGGGCTGAATGTCCTCCGAGTTGGCACAGGGCTTCAATGATGTAGACCCGACCCCAGCCGGCGGTTCGCTGGGCCAGCCACAGGAGTGCCTCGCTTCCGTCCCTGCGTCGTTTCAATGCACAGGCGGCGAGTGGGCCGAATGTCTCCGACAATAGGCCGATGTGTCGGATCAGGTCGATGTCGCCGTCGTCCCAATCGGCGGCGAGCAGGGCGAGTCCGATGACTGTAGAGCATTGGTCAGTGCTGTGGCGGACCAGCCATCGGCCGGTTTGCTGGACTCGTTCGCGATCGGCGCGCAACGCCGCGGCGGTGATGTGCTCATTGTGGTGGATGGGCACATCCACGTCGTGGAAGGCCCAGACCAGTTCGTCTGGCATGGCGTCGGGGCGGGCGAAGAACTCGTCTAGAACCGCGGCCGCGCGTACGCCTCGACGGCGCTGGTCATCTGACCATGGGCTCCGTCTGTCATGCGAGCCGCTGTCGGGATAGGGCTTGCCGTCCTGAGGGAGCGCGACGTCAGGGTGGAGGCGATGGAGCTGCAGAGCGTGTTCGTACAGGCTTTTCTGGTTTCCGAGCAGTCCGGGCTCGGGCGTCTCGCTCACAGGCGGACGGAGAACTCGATTCTCTCGATCATGCGCACAGCATACGGAAAATGATTCGTCGATGCGGCCTGGGCTACGGCCGGACTCGATGCTGGCACTGACTCGAACGAGCGAAGCTAGTCCAACATCGCAGCTGAACCCCGGCATAGACAGCTATACCGACGTGATCCGGACAAGCCGCTGTGATCGCCATGCCGAGGACCTTGCAGCCTGATCCGTAGGGCGATCAGGAGCGTCTGCGGGTAAGCAAGCCGTCGTCTGATCGTCACCATGCGCTGAATCACGCTGATCGTGATACCGAAAAGCGGACGGTCGGTTGCTGTCGCCGTTGCTGCCACGAGAAAACCCCGAGAGATGATGTCTCGGGGCTGTTCCTGCAGGTCAGAGAGGTGGGCAGGGGCGGGGTCGAACCGCCGACCTTCCGCTTTTCAGGAGTGACACCCCTGCTCACGGTGCGCGTGCCGAGGTCCGGCGGTGGCCGACGTGTGTCGACGGTAGCTGATGGTAGCGGCCGTCGCTGTCATCATTGCTGTCGGCCTGCCGCCGGGTACGCGGCGAGGTCGGGTAACCACGGCCCGTCGCCATGGTCGCCACCTCTAGGACCGAGTCCATGGCTCATGACGGTCCTGACCGCCGAGTACCCGCCGGCTGGGACGCACACCTGCCGAAATATCCGTCTGTCCATATCTTGGGTGCAGATTTGGACGCGTATCCGGCGAACGTGCGCGCAAAGAGGCGCTGCATTACGCAGACGAGCCATTTGCTGTCGTTGGTCCACCGGGCCGCCCGCCACCTTCGGGCCGAGGCCGGGCCAAGGTCAGGCGGCCGTACGAGGTCACCGCTTGCCCTTCCGAGCGGCCATCGGACAGTAGGCACACATAACCCTGAAAACAAGAGCCGACGACTTAGTCGTCCAGATTGTCGGGAGACTACCGATGAACACTCCTGCTGCTGATTACCGCACCGCGACGGTTCTCCGGCTGAGGGACCTGACCGGCAACAGCAAGAGCCAGATCAGGCAGAAGGCATGGCGGGAGGCGCGCCGGTGCTTCGGCCCGGACGCGCGCATCGAGGTCAACCTCGACCGCCACCTGAGCGACAACCCGCCTGCCCGGCTCAACACCACCGACCGCTTCTTCGCCTCCCACGTCGAGGTCAGGGCGGTCGAGTCCACCACTCGCCCCACGGTCAACGAGAACGAAGGCACGGGCCTCACCCTCAGCGACCTGACCGGCAACACCAAGAGGGAGATCGAGCTGGCGGCGTACGTCGAGGCGCTTCGGTGCTTCGGCCGGCAGGCGCGCATCCAGGTCGAGTTCAAGTGCGGCCTGAGCGACGACCCGCCTGCTCGGCTGAACACCACCGACCGCTTCTTCGCGTCCTTTGTGCAGGTCAGGGCGGTCGAGTCCATCGCTCGCCCCACGGTCAACGAGGACGAGGGCACGCTTCTCA
>NZ_JBFAUT010000005.1:0-234875 GCF_040679475.1 Actinoallomurus sp. NPDC052274 | reverse complement strand
CCAAGAAGGAGATCGAGCAGCGGGCACAGGAAGAGGCGCTTCGGTGCTTCGGCCGGCAGGCGCGCATCCAGGTCGAGTTCAAGTGCGGCCTGAGCAACAACCCGCCTGCTCGGCTCAACACCACCGACCGCTTCTACGCCTCCTTCGTGCACGTGACGGTGGTCAAGCGGCCGGCACAGCTCCAGGCGGCCTGAGTTCCTGGTCGTGCTCATCTGACACGACCAGACACACCCGCCTGCTGCTCAGGACGTCACCGGTTGCCACGCTTCGGCTCGGCGACCCCCAACCGGGAGACCGCACAGCGGTGTCCTTGAAGATGGGCCCTTCCCGAACACTCGGGAAGGGCCACATCACTTTTCAGCTCCGGGTCGCGCCGGATCTTGCCGTCCTTGGACCGCGCTCGCCGCACGGCCGCGCGCCGATGGGCGGGGAACGGACGGTACGTGCCGGTGCGAGGGCGTGTACCTGTGGAAGGGGACGTCGTCGTCAACGCTGTCGTCAGATCGCCGTGTCCAGGGCTGGAGCCGATGACCTGCTTCACCGCCTGCATCCGCGCCATGGGAATGTTGGTAGCCACCTAAGGCGTACCAGAGGCAACCCGGCTCTCGCGGCCCGAATGTCCGGCCGGCCGTCCACGGTGAGGCTCCGGTGGCAGGCTACTCAGCCTGGGCGGCGTCCCCATGCCGAGATCAGCGGCGCGAGGGTGAGGTCGAGCTCGCCGGCATCGACGGCGGCGAGGTGCGCGTCGATCTCGATGTCGTCGGCCAGGCCTGCGGCGAGCAACTCGGCGCGGACCATGCGCACCGTCGCGGTCTCCAGCCGGTCGCAGGCTACCCCGCCGACCGGGAAGCAGCCGGCCGCCGTGACATCGACCAGGCCCGCCGTACGCAACGCCCGCGGCAGCGTACGGCCGTAGCGCAGATCGGCGCCGCGGCGGGTCATCAACTCCCGGACGGCGCGCCGCAGCCGGTTGGCGCGCCGCTGCGCCGGGCCAACCTCATCGAGGCAGGCCAGCGGCTGCAGCTCGGTGTCGGCATCTTCTACCAGTAGCCAACCGCCGGGCCGCAGCGCCGCCATCATCGTCGCCAACGCCCGGGCACAGTCGGGCAGGTGAACGAGCACGAGCCGCGCGTGTACCAGGTCAAACGTGCCTGGCTGCGGCGGTGGGTCCCCGACGATGTCGTGCCGGAGCACCTCGTACCCGCCATGCCGGTCCAACCAGGCCGGATTGATGTCCGTGGCCAGCACGTAACCGGTTGGTCCGACGGCCGCGGCGAGTGCCTCGGGAATGCTGGGGCCTCCGGCACCAACTTCCCAGTAACGCCAGCCCGCCCTCACTCCGAGCCGGTCGAAGTGCCCACGCGTGACACCGTCGAACAGCTCGGCCAGCCAGGTGAACCGCTCGCCCGCCTCCACACGGGCGTTGTCGAGCAGATAGCGGGGAGCCGGGGAAGACTCGGGGGCGTCCGGCGATGGGGCCTAGACCGCGCGCCGCCAGTATTCACCGGCCCGCCCGCGGTCGTGTCCGGCTCGGGCCCGGGGTCGACGAGGACTGCGATGAAGTCATGCCCACATCCTCACGACCTACCGCGTGCTGTGTCAGCGCGACACAGGATGAAAGCCAGACACACCTGACTCCAGCCAACCAGGCCGACCCCGCACCCTCGATACGATCGCCCGCTCGACGATCGGGACGGTGTCAGGTGGGAGGCGAGCGGCTCGTACGCGAGATAGTGGCCGGCGAAGGCGAGAGCTCTCATGGTCGCACGTCGTCGCGTTCAGTGTTCTGCACCAGGACCGGGACGGCGCTCAGCGCGGGGAACGTACGGCGCGACTTCCGCGCGGTTCTCGACAGTGCCGGCCTGGTCGGCAAGGAGTGGACGCCTCGGGAACTGCGGCACAGCTTCGTGTCGCTGCTCTCCGCCCATGACGTACCGATCGAGAACATCTCTCGGCTGGTCGGGCACACCAACACCGTGGTGACGGAGACCGTCTACCGCAAGCAGATACGACCGGTGATCCAAGACGGAGCGATCGCGATGAATGAGATCTTCCCAGCGGATTCCGAGGCGTAGTCACCCAGTTAGACACTCACGCCCCGTCTCCGGACACGGAGGCGGGGCGTTTTCGCTGGTCTTGATGGTGGGCAGGGGCGGGGTCGAACCGCCGACCTTCCGCTTTTCAGGCGGACGCTCGTACCGACTGAGCTACCTGCCCGCACGGCGCCGAACGGCGCCTCAGCGGTCCTGACGGGATTTGAACCCGCGGCCTCCACCTTGACAGGGTGGCGAGCACTCCTAGCTGCTCCACAGGACCTTGCTGTCTTGCTTTGTAGTACCCCCGGAAGGATACCGTGCCCCCAACGGGATTCGAACCCGCGCTGCCGCCTTGAAAGGGCGGAGTCCTAGGCCGCTAGACGATGGGGACTCCGACGACCTGGGCCGCCGTTGCCCTTGGCGCCTGCCGTCGGGGACTCCGTCAGCATAGGGGACAACCGCCCCAACCACCAAAGTGATTCCCTCTCAACGCGGACGGCCCGTCTCGGACGGCCGGCGAGATGAGGGTGAGGGGCTGGGCGTGAGCGGCGTCGCGGACGGCGTCTGTGCAGGTGGTGGGCTTATCGGGCGGTCCGGTTTGGGCTCCAGGGTGCGTTCGATCTGGGCGGAGGTGAGACCTAGACCACCCAGTTGGATGTCGTCCCAGCCCTGGAGCCGGTGGCTGGCCCGGTTGAAGTACAGGACCGACATCTCGATCGGGGTGGGCTGTTCGTGCTCCAGGCCGCGCATGCCGGCCCCGCCGGTCGAACCCTGGACGAACAGTCGGCTGCCGCCGGGCAGGAGCCGCGTCGACCGCCGGTGGAGGTGGCCGGACAGGATGAGCGGGGCGGTGCCGTCGAACGCCGTGCCCTCGTTCGGGTCGTGGGCGAGGACGATGTCGGGGGTCTTGCCGAGGGCGCGCAGCCGCTGGACGGCGGTCTGCCCGTACGCGAGCATCTGCGGGCCGTTGACGTCGTCGTCGCGGGTCGTCTTGTCGGGGGTGAACCTCGGGTCCGGGGTGCCGAAGATCCGCAGGCCGCCGACGTCGGCGATCCGGTCGTCGAGGACGACGGCGTTCTTCTGGCGGCGTACGGCCTTCTCGTTCTCGGTGGAGTCGTGGTTGCCGCGGATGAAGACGTACGGGACCTTGAGCTTGCTGATGCTGTTCGCGAACTTGTCCTCGGCCTTGGTCCCGTGGTCGGTCAGGTCGCCGGTGTCGATGACGACCTGGATGTGGAACTGGTTGACGACCTGGCGGATGACGTTCCAGGCGACCGGGTTGAGGTGGATGTCCGAGACGTGCAGCACGCGGATGGTGGTGGGGTCCGGCTCGTACGTCGGGAGTGTGGACGTCACGTCGTACAGGCGGGACATGTTGCCGACGAGCCGGGCCAGTTGCTCCCGGTAGGCCCCGATGCGCGACACGATCGTCTTGGCGTCGCCGACGACCTGTGGGGCGCTGGCGAGGATGCCGGTGAAGCGGGGCTCGGCGATCGACTCGGGGTTGAACGTCAGGCTGCCGATCAGGCCGATGATGATCAGGCCGTTGAGCGCGCTGACGGTCGTCCACACCGTACGGCGCCAGTTGCGGAAGATCAGGAATCCGGCGAGGGCGGCGCAGGCGAGGGCGGCGGCGGTCGCCTTGACCGCCATGACGATGAACGCGTGCCGGACGTCCCCGCCGATCGTGTCGGAGAGGCGGTCGAACGCCGACGGGTTCTCGATGAGGTCACGGGCGCGGTCGGGACGGAGCCTGGTGACCTGGGCCTCGATCCGTACGGGGCCGGCGTGGCTGTCCAGGCGAAGAGTGCCGAGCGGCGGGATGTCGATCACGGTGCCGCCGGACGTCGAAGGGTGGAGGGCGAAGTCCACGTCGGCGGGTCCGACGTCGGTCTGGGCGTGGCCACCGGCCAGGAGGCCGATCCAGCCGGCGACGAGACCGACCGCGATCACCGCCGCGACGCGTCCGGTGAGGCGTACCCGGGGCCGCGCGATGAACCGCCGCAGTTCGTTCCATGCTCGGGTCAACACGTTGGTACGTATGCTCACGACAGCCAGGATCCACGCACAATGGCGGCGTGATGGAGGTAACGCGTGAAGAGTTCGAGGACCTGGTCGCCGAGGCGCTCGACACGATCCCGCCCGACCTGACCGACCTGATGAGGAATGTCGTGGTGCTGGTCGAGGACGTCGCGCCGGAGCCGGGACTTCTCGGGCTGTACGAGGGCGTGCCGCTGACCGAGCGCGGCGACACGTACGCGGGTTACCTTCCGGACCGCATCACGCTCTACCGCGGGCCGTTGCAGGCGATCTGCCGGACGCGGGATGACCTGGTGAAAGAGGTGCGGACGACGGTGGTGCATGAGATCGCGCACCACTTCGGGATCGACGATGAGCGATTGCACGAACTCGGCTGGTGATCCCGATTGCGCACGTTGGGTCACCTGATCTGAACGCAGCGTGAGATAATGCCGGGCAGACCGACCGGCCGCTTGGCCAGTGCGACCGGACGACGTTCACCGGCAGGGGAGCGCGCGTGGGAAGACATCGACGGCCCTTCGATCGTCAGGTCACCTATCACGAGGTTTTCGGCGTCGGTGAGTTCCGCTCGATCTGGCTGGCTCAGACGCTCTCGTACGTCGGCGACCAGCTCGCCCAGATCGCACTCGCGGTGCTCGTCTACAACAACACCCATTCGGCGTTGCGAACCGCCGTCGCGTACGCCCTGACCTACCTCCCGTCGATCATGGGCGGTCCGGTGCTCTCGGTGCTGGCCGACCTGATCCCGCGCCGCCGCGTCATGATCGTGTGTGACGTCGCCCGTACGGGCATCGTGGCGCTGATGGCACTGCACCACACGCCGTTCCCGGTGCTGTGCTTCCTGATCTTCTGGACCGTTCTCCTGGGCGCCCCGTTCACCGCCGCGCGGGCCGCGTTGCTGACGGAGGTGCTGCCCGGCGACATGTACGTCGTCGGCTCGGCGATCAACAACATCACCCACCAGCTCACCCAGATGCTGGGCTTCCTGGTCGGCGGGGCGGTCATCTTCGCGGTCGGGGCGCATCAGGCGCTCGCGGTCGACGCCGCCACGTTCGCGATCTCCGCCGTCATCCTGCTGACCGGCGTACGGGCGCGGCCGGCACCGCGCGGGGAGAGCCGCAAGCGCCCGTCGCTGTGGACGATCACGCGGGAGGGCGCGCGGCTGGTGTTCCGGGACCGTACGCTGCGGCCCCTGGTGTGCTTCGCGTGGCTCTGCGGGTTCTACGTGCTGCCGGAGGGGCTCGCCGCGCCGTACGCCAAGACGTTCGGCGCGGGTCCGGTGTTCGTGGGTCTGCTGATGTCGGCGATGCCCTGCGGCATGGTGCTCGGCTCGTTGGCGTACAGCCGGTTCGTCCGTCCCGACGACCGGCTGCGGTTCATGGGCTGGATGGCGATGCTGTCCTGCGCGCCGCTGCTGGGGACCGCCCTGCGGCCGCCGCTGTGGGCCGTGATCGTGCTGCTGGCGCTGTCCGGGGTGGGCAGCGCCTACCAGCTGGCGGCGAACGCCGCGTACGTCGCCGCCGTGCCGCTCGACGGCCGCGGCCAGGCGTTCGGGCTGGCGCAGTCGGGCATCCTGGCCAGCCAGGGCGTCGGCATCCTGATCGGTGGGGCGCTGGCCCAGGTGCTGGGCCCCGAGCCCGTCGTCGCCCTCGCGGGGATCGCCGGCCTGTCGGCCGCCACGATGCTCGCGATGTCGTGGACGCGGATCAGGGGAGAGGTGATCGCGTCGAGTCAGGAGCGCGCGATGAGCGCCGCCGCCTGACCCGGGGGCCGTCAGACGCCCTTGGTCTGCTTGTTGATCAGGTCCTGGGCGATCGACGTCTCCTTGCCCTCCTCGGGGATGATCAGCGTGCCGGCGACGTACAGCAGGATGCCCGCGCCGCTGGTCAGGACGGTCAGGACGGCCAGCACGATCCGTACGATCGTCGGGTCGACACCGAAGTAGGCGCCGGCGCCGGAGCAGACTCCGGTGATCATGCGCCCGTCGCGGGTGCGGGTGAGACGGCGCGGCGCGTCGTCGGGACCGGCGTGGGGGGTGTTCTCGTTCATGTCTCGATCGTGCCCGTAGCGGGGTGCGATCGCCATGGGGGCTTGCCCTGACGCGTCCCTGAGAGGCCCCTGAGCGCCGGATCGGCGCCTCGACGTACGCTGTGTGCCTGCGGGGCGCCCCCTCCGCTCTCTCGGTGTCCGTGAGCCCCCTGGGAGGACCGATGGATCTGCTGCGGGTCGACGATCAGCTCACCGACGAGGAGCGCCTGGTCCGCGACACGGCCCGGCGGTACGCCGCCGACCGGATCGAGCCGCACGTCGCCGACTGGTTCGAGGAGGGCGTCTTCCCTGCGGCCGAGCTCGCGCCCGAGCTGGGGGAGCTGGGGTTCCTGGGGATGCACCTGTCGGGGTACGGCTGCCCGGGAGCGGGCGCGGTCGCGTACGGGGTCGCCTGCCGGGAGCTGGAGGCCGCCGACTCGGGGCTGCGCAGCTTCGTGTCCGTGCAGGGCTCGCTGGCCATGTCGGCGATCCACAAGTACGGCTCGGAGGAGCAGAAGCAGGAGTGGCTGCCCCGCATGGCCGCGGGCCGCGCGATCGGCTGCTTCGGGCTGACCGAGCCGGACCACGGCTCCGACCCGGCGAACATGCGCACCCACGCCAAGCGCGAGGGCTCCGACTGGATCCTGAGCGGATCCAAGATGTGGATCACGAACGGCTCGATCGCGGACGTCGCCGTCGTCTGGGCCCGTACGGACGACGGCGTCCGCGGGTTCCTGGTGCCGCGCGGCACCCCGGGGTTCACGACCCGGGACGTGCACAAGAAGCTGTCGCTGCGCGCGTCCGTGACCTCGGAGCTGACCCTCGACGACGTACGCCTGCCGGAGGACGCGATGCTGCCCGGCGTCAGGGGGCTCCGGGGCCCGCTCGGCTGTCTGTCGGAGGCGCGGTACGGCATCATCTGGGGCGCGATCGGGGCCGGCCGTGCCTGCTACGAGACGGCCGTCGAGTACGCCCGTACGCGTGAGCAGTTCGGCCGGCCGATCGGCGGGTTCCAGCTCACCCAGGAGAAGCTCGCCTGGATGGAGGTGGCGCTGGGCCAGGCCGGGCTGGTCGCCCTGCACATCGGGCGGCTCAAGGAGGCCGGGACGGTCACGCCGCAGCAGGTGTCGTTCGGCAAGCTCGCCAACGTACGGGCCGCGCTCGACGTCGCCCGCCAGGCTCGCTCGATCCTCGGCGCGAACGGCGTCACGCTGGAGTACCCGGTGATCCGGCACATGACCAACCTCGAGTCGGTGCTGACGTACGAGGGCACCCAGGAGGTGCACGCGCTGGTGCTCGGTGAGGCGATCACCGGCCTGTCCGCCTACCGCTGACCGGCCCGCCCCGGCCGCCAAGATCCGGCAAATTGCGGCATATGGCCTGATCACGGGAACGCCGCCCCGGGTTTCACCTGCGCTCCCTTGCGGAATGTCTGCTCTCGGCGATGGGCTGAGCCGGCTTCCGGGCCGCCTGACCGCGTTCCCGCGGGTGCACGCTTCGGCGTCCGCTCCCACCGGCGGTGACGCGGGCGGGCTTCGGCGACCGGCCTTCGGGCGGCACGCCGAGGAGCTGCGTGCGCACGGCTTCGCGGCCGAGCCGTCGCACGCGCTTCCGGGCGGGTTCAGGGCCGCCCGGACCCGTACGGCGGTCCCCCGGACGGTCCGTCGGTCGAGGCATCGGTAGAACTCGGCCGACTCTCGGGGATCGGGACGGTCGAGCGTGACGGCGAGCAGGCCGACGGCGGCGGTCATGGGATCTCTTCGCCGGGCCGTCGGAGGGCCACGGCCACCTTGCCATCCCCTTGCCGTGGAGGTCCTCCACCCGCGAGTATTCGGCGCGCGGGGTGTACGGTGCCTCCGGTACGCTCATGGAGCAGCGGGGCGTTAGCTCAATTGGCAGAGCTGTGGACTTTTAATCCATAGGTTCTGGGTTCGAGTCCCAGGCGCCCTACCACTCATATGGCCGTTGACCTGTGGTTTCTTGGCATCGGCGGATCTTGGAGTGATCGTTTAGGGGGCGTGGGTGCTCCCTGGGTGCTCTTTGGTCGTGATCTTGTCGGATGTGGTCACCATCGTGGGTTGCTTCGGCAGTTTCGGACGCGGCCCAGGCCGAGTGAGCGCCTGACCGATACGTTCCAGGATCACCCGGTACAGCTTCGCCCATACCCGGGCGCGGCTCCACTGCGCGAGGACGCCGTCGGGGGCTTACCAGCCGCCGGAGTCGCCGCCGTAGTGGGACCACAGGATCTTGGCGGAGTCAGCGGCTACGCGGGCCGCGCCACGGATCGCGGGTGGAAGTTCTGGACGGTCTGCCAGTGGGCCGGTGATGTCCAGGAGTGTCGCACCGAGGGTGATTAACGCTCCGGCGATGTGGTCGATGTCCTCGACGGTGGACTCGCGCAGCTCAGCCTCACCGACGTCGGCGAGCTGGAAGATCTCGGCGTCGGTGGTACCGGTGTTGTAGCGGCGGATCAGGTGGGGGCCGAGGACGTCGTGGAGCATCTTGGCAGTACGGCGGCAGAAGTCGTCGCATACGGGGTAGTTGTCACGGCGGACGACGGCGTAGTCGTCCAGGACGTTGCTGACCACTCCGCCGATCACGAAACCCCGGCGGGCGTGGGCGAGCACGACGGGGGCCGGCGGTCTGCCCTTGGCGGCGGCTTTGATGTCCTCGGCCATGGCGAGTACGCGGGCGGCCAGTGGAGAACGTTCGGTGCCGTGGTCGGTCATCTCAGGTCCTTAGGGGTCGTGTCGGCGGGCGGCCCACTCATCGGTCGACGGTCAGGTGGCGCAGGGCGTTGTGCTTGTCCTCATCGGTGGGCTGGCTGTAGACCTTCAGGGTCTCCAGCCGGGCGTGCCCGGCGATTTCGGCGACGGTGACGAGGTCTTCGCCGCCGCGAATCAGCCGGGTGACGAAGGTGTGTCGTCCGACGTGCGCGGTGTTTCGATCCTCCAGCCCGGCCGCTTCGATGATGGCGGTGAAGACGTCAGAGGCCGTCCGGGTGGTGAGCCGTCCGCCGCGGCGCGAGAGGAACAGCGCCCGCTCGGTGGCGGCGCCGGGCCAGGTGGCGCGTTCGTCCAGCCAGGCCTGCAGGACCGCCCCGAGGGCGGGGTGGACGGGGACGTCGCGGGGTTTGCCGCCTTTGCCGAACACGCGCAGGTTGCCCTTGCGGGCCGACAGCCGTACGTCGTCGACGTCGAGGGCGGCGATCTCGCCGATGCGCAGCCCTGCGTAGAAGGGCAGCAGTGCGATCGCCCGGTCGCGGGCGTGCGGCCAGGCCTCGACGGCGCGCAGCCAGCGGATCTCCGCGCGGGCGTCCATCGCCTTGGGCCGGTCAGGCCGGGACGCCGACGCGGGTCGCGAACGCGCGCAGTCCGGGCAGGGCGCCGCGCCGATCGGCGCGAAGTAGGTCGGCGGTCATGCGGCGGACCGGGGGCCGGTAGCGGACTTCGGCGGGGGCGGCGCGTTCGGCGGCCAGCAGCGACCGGTAGCAGGCTTCGGGCTTTCCCCACTGGTGCCAGGCGCGGGCGACGTCGATCCAGTACCGGCCCCGGCGTTCGGCGGTCGGGATCGCTGCGGGGTTGAGGCTCTTGGCGTGGGCGATGGCGGTGCCGTTGTCGCCGAGGACCTGGGCGATGCTGACCTGGTACAGCCCGACGTTGGTCGGCCCGAACACGGTGTGGCGATGGTTCGCGTCGCGGCCGAGACGGTTGGCTGCGGCCGCGGCCTCGCTGATGAGGTCGTGGGCTTGGGCGCGGTCGCCGTCGACGGCGGCGGTGTAGGCGGCGACCTGCAGCAGGGTCCCGTACATCGAGACTTGCTCGGGCGTTGCCGCTCGTGCGGGGGCGATCTGGTCGGCGGCGTCGATGAGCAGCGCGCGGGCCCGGCCGGGCCGGCCGGTGCGGCGCATCACCGTGGCGACGCTGCGGCGGGCGTCAGCGAGCGTGAGCGCGTCGCCGGAGGCTGCGGCGGCTTGGGCGGCGCGGTCGGCGGTCGCCCAGGCGAGCTGGTCGTCGTTCAGCTTGACCATGAAGCCGGAGGCCACGATGTAGGTCTCGGCGAGCAGCGCGTCGGCGGCCAGGCGGTCGTTGCCGTCGGTATGGTCGCGGGTGGAGGTCGCGGTGGCGATCAGGTGCGGCAGGTCGGCGGCCAGCTGGTCGTAGCGGGCGGCCTGGAACAGGGCGCGAGCCCGGGCGGTCGCAGTCCGCAGCGCGGCCAGTGGTACCGGGTCGGCGCTGGGGTCCGGTCCGTACAGCAGGTCCTCCAGGCCGAGCGCCGGAGCCGGCGCCTGAGAGGCGCGGGCGGTGCGGGGCAGGCCGAGTGCGCCGGCGGCGGCCAGACCGGCGGCGCCGGTGAGTAGTTCGCGTCGACGCATCGGGTCTTCACCGTCCTCCCAGAAGGCCTCGCCCACCACAGTAGGCGCACTGGCCCGGCCGGGCACGGTGTTGGGGGGCCGATCAATTCCCCGCCCGGGTCAGCGGTCTCGGGGAGGAGCCCGAAGGACTGGGGCGGTAAGGCGAGGGCGGCGGCGAACCGGCGCAGCACCGTGGTGTCGGTCAGCGGCGCGAGGCCGCGTTCGTACCGGGAGACCTGGGAGGGCGAGTATCCGGTCCGGCGGCCGAGCTCGGCCAGCGTCAGGCGCTGGGCGTGGCGGGCGGACCGTACGAGCGCGCCGGCGTCGCGGCGGCGGTGTGGGTTCATCGGCTGCTCCGCAGGGCGAGGAGTCCCCGCCTCACCGTAACCACCGGCTCGGGCACAGGCCAGGGTGTTTGCGCGGCATGCAAGCCGTTGCCGCCACCGGCAAGGACGCCTTGGCGTCCGGGCGGATCTGCGGCGTTCTGGAGGTACGTCACCCACCCCAAGGACGAGGGAGGTCCTCATGACGATCTCAGCACCGGCACCGGCACCGGTCAGTGAGACCGGCGGCACCACCACCTGGCGCGACCCGAAGGCGTTCGTGGAGCCGGGCGTGTGGGAGCGGCAGATCAAGCTCTTGGTCCGCGACCACCCCTTCGATGTGGTGATGGCCGAGCGGCTGTTCGGCCAGGCCGTCGCCTACCTGATCACCGCGATGGAGAAGTTCGGCCAGCACCTGGAGATCGGCTGCGGTGAGCTGGTCGACACCGCGGTGCACGCCTTCATCCTCGACACCGTCAACTACCGGCGGTTCTGCCACAAGTACTTCGACGGGAAGTTCCTCGAGCACGTCCCGGAGATCGACCGCAAGTACGACGGGTCGGTCGAGCGCACCGCCCGCGTCATCGAGGCGAACGGGTTCAAGGTCGACTGGCCGCTGTGGGAGGCCGACTTCGCCAAGTGCACCCCCTGCTACCCCGGCAGTGACTGCCACTGAGGCGCACCCACACCCCTGCGAGGGGCCGGAACCGAAGCGTTCCGGCCCCTCGCCGTCGTCGGGGCCGGTACGGTGACGCGGGTCCAGTCACTCGCGTCACACGAGGGCTCACATGGCCATCACCGACTACACCGGCTACTGGGACCGCTACGCCGCCGGCGTCACCGAGGAATCACCCGAGGAGGCGTTAAAGAACGCTTTCGGCTGGACCCAGTACGACGGCCACGGCCCCGGCGATGAACTGCTCGCCGACCCGGCCACCGCTCTCGAACTCGGCTCCGGACGCGGCAACGCGGTGGCAGCGCTGGCCGCCAAGGGCATCGACGCGACCGGGCTCGACATCTCACCGGCCCAGTGCGAACGCGCCCGCCGCTGCTGGGGGCACCTGCCCAGCGCCCGCTACATCGACGCCGACGTCGTGGACTACCTCACCGCGACCGAGCAGCGGTGGGAGGCGATCTACTCGATCTGGGGCGCGGTGTGGTTCACCGACCCGGCCCGGCTGTTCCCCCTGGTCTACGAGCGGCTGGTCCCGGGCGGGAAGCTGGTGTTCTCCCACGCTCCGGCCGTGCCGGGCAGCTACGGCGTCCAGGGCATCTACGCCGCCGGGTTCACCGGCCGGCAGGTGTGGGCCTACCGGTGGGCCTACGAGCCCTCCACCTGGGCGGACCTGCTGAACGGGTACGGCCTCACCAACGTGAACGCCCGTATCGAGCCCGCCCCCGAAGTCGACCACGTCGGCACACTCATCGTCGAAGCCACCCGCCAAACCTGAAGGGGTCAGCCGTGCCGTGGCTGACGCCTTCGCGGCTCCGGCTCGGGGAGGGACCAGTCCGGTACGACCGTCAGCAATCCAGGATTCTTCTCAGATCTGGGAGTGTCAGCTCTTGACTTCGAGCGTTGGTGGCGCTGTACGCCCACGACGAGATCCGGTCGTCTACTTGGCTGCTGCGGTTGTTGATCGCGGCGGTGTCCTGACCGTCCGAAGCGATGAGCTGCTGCACGTACTGCGCCAACGCGCCTGGCCCTCCTCCGCCGTATCCGATGCCGTAGCCGTGTCCTTCCTGTTCTGGCAAGAAGGACAGGAGGCCGTCAGTTGTCCTGATCCAAAAGTCGGTACTGCCGGAACTTCGGTAGTCAATGATCAGCGAGCCGAAGCGGTCGTTGGGACGGAGGTCGAGGGGGGCGTATGTGTTGTACGTCCAGGTCTCGATGTTTCCGCTGACGGTGCGGAAGTGGTTGCCAATTACAGGGAGTCGGAATTCGGGGTCGTAGAAGGTCTGGAAGCAGGTACAGCCTGATCCGCCCACGGCGGCAGGGCTGTCCTTATCCTCGTAGACGCACGCGTGGAACAACTTCGAGATATCGCCCGGACTGACGAGAGTCGTGTGAAGAGCGTTCGGTTCAATGCGTTCAAGCCTGTCGAACCACTCGCGGGCAAGGGGGGTCCGCTTTTCGACGCTGATCGATGCGTTGATCGCGGATACGGCGCCTTTGTCCGGTTCGGCATACAGAACGAAGTGGACATAACCCCTATCTGGATCGGTCAGATTCAGGTCACCGCGCGTGTAGGTCATGGCTGCTCCCGCCTCCCCAACGGTCCGTGCGTGTCAGCAGCAGGGTGCCCTGCACCGTCGACCGGCGCGCTGCGATTGCCGGTTGTGGTCTTCGGCTTGACGACCAGGCGGCCGCACCGTCGTGCTCGGCCGGGGAATGAGCGGTCACCCAGGCGGACGGAACGTCTTCGGGCACGAGCGAGAACCTTCCTGCGGGACGGACGGCGCCAGGGGCGGCTGGTCAGGGCCACCCGATCTCGCTGTAGAGACGACCGGCCTGGATACCCTCGATCGCCACGCGGGTGTAGCCGACGATTGGTTCCGGCAGTGCGTCCGGGTGCCACCAGTTCCAGCTGAGGCACTTGCCTGGTTCGAGGACTGTCGGTGTGCCCTTCCAGCGGCGGGCACGGAAGACCATCTGCATCCGCGGCTGCGTTCCCGGCGCATCAACAAGGTGCACGGCGTGTGCGAACTCGACATCGTCCGGGTCGATCTCCAATCCGGCTTCCTCCCGGGCTTCACGGACGATGCATGCGATGGCGGACTCCTGCTCGCAATGCCCGGCAAGGAAGTGATGCGTCGAGGGAGCGTACGCCGAGTCGGGGTGTCGCAGCCCGAGCAGGACCCGGCCGTCAGCGTCCTCCACATACAGGTGGGCGCCGATCACATTCAGCACGCTCCGGCCACCGGCCTGGGGAGTGGTGCCGGTGCGCCGCGCCAGCGACCGGCGCCCAGCGGTGCCGGTTTGGTACCGGGCGTTCAGCGCTTTTCGTAGCTCGTCGACAGCTAGCCGACGATGCGAAACCGAATTCTTCTCCTCGCTCGACATCTCGGCGAACGTTCGATCGTGGCCATCGGGAATGAAGATGGGGTCGTAGCCGAAGCCGGTCGTGCCGCGTAGCTCGGTGGTCAGTGTTCCATTCAGCGTGCCGGTGAAGACCTGGACACCGGACTCGTCCGCGTATCCGATGGCCGTCGTTACAGTGGCGCGCCGGTTGGTCACGTTCGCAGCCATCTTCAGGATTCCCTGCGGGCCTATGGTGTCAAGAAACCAGAAGACGAGCGCGCCAGGCAGACCATTCCACTCAGTGAGCGTTAGGCCGGTATCGTCCACCAGCACAGGACGTCGCAGCATGGAGTACGCGTCCTGCGCTTTCCGCTCTACCACCCTTACCACGTCGAGTTCCTGAATCTCGATCAGATTCTCTTTGACCGCAGTGACTTTTATGCCGAGAAGACTCTCGTACTCACGCGCTTTTCCCTCGTTTCCGGTGATAAGCGAGATGCGGTCTATCATTTCATGAACCTTCCTCGCGCGGCGATCGCCGCTAATCGACCCGGAGCCAGTGACGGATCAAACTGATCAAGCGGATGGCTGATCGGCCGCACAGGGCTATCTTCGTCTCCGTCGCGCCCTGAGGCGCGCAACTTCCAAAGAATTAGATCTCAGGTGTGGGCCCTATCGATGGGCGTACGAACCGTCCACCTTGGCGGACCTGCTGTATGGGCGCGGGTTCACCGGCGTGAACACCCGCATCAAGCCCGCGCGCCCGAGGACGACCACGTCGGCACGCTCATCGTCGAGGCCACCCGCGACAAGTGAGTGGCCGGGTTCAGGCCGTCCAGTCGTAGTCTTCGGCGGTCCAGGTCCGGTCATCGCTGCGGTCGGCATCAAGCAGCAGCTCGGCCAGCTCCAGTTCGTCCAGATCGGTGGGTTCGAGCGTCACGGCGGTCTTCCTTCCCCGAGATCATGCCGGTGCTGATCGTGCCAGGCCGGCGGGGCGGCGCGAGGCGAAACGCCCCCACACGCCGCCTCGGTTGGTCGGGCTGTTACCCGTGCAGGTCGGCGAGGATCGCATCGAGCATGCGATTCAGGTGGGCGCCGACCAGTGCTCCGGCCGCGGTGACCTCATACGAGCTGGACAGCGGTGGGCCAGGGAAGGCGTGGCGGGTGACGAGGCCGGCGTCGATGAGGTCGCGCAGCCGGTCATTCAGGCTGGTGGCGCTGATGTCGGGGACGGCGTCGTTGACAGACGCCGCATGATTTCGAGCACCTGTTCCTTTCGGACGGGTTGTGCACCCTGTGATTCAGCAGGTTTCCGAAGGTGCGCGGTGCACCGACCCTTGCCGCGCAAGGACACGCGGCTCGGGGACGGTTGGCCGAAACGCCGATGCTCGGTCGTTGAGGCCGTGAGGTCAGCAGGAGGCCCGCCCACCTCACCGTGGCGCCCTGAAGCCGCTGACAGGCGAGCCGCGCGTCTTCCGCTGCGGGCGGCCCGGTTCGCCGGGCCGCCTGGATGGCAGGGCGGGCTAGGACTTCTTGCTCCAGTCGTCCCAGGTGGGACGGTTGTCGAAGCTGGCGAGGGGGCGGGTGCCGGTTGCCTCCAGGAGTGCCTGGAGGCCCTGGGCCGAGTTCCGGTGAAGGCGCGGGCACGGCGGATGACCCACGGGTCTTGCGTAAGTTACGCCGGCCATGAGGGTCATGAACTCAGCGAAGAGTGTCACGCAGGGCCTCCTCCAAGACAGGTAGCCGGTCCAGCAGCATCAGAGCTGCCTCGTGCCGTGCCCGCGCGTAGGACTCGAGTGCGGCGTCGACGATGTGCGGTCGTTCCACTGGTGCCGACAACGGAAAGGTCGAGCAGAGCTTGGCTGCACAGCCGACACGAAGCGAGAACAAGAGGTCGTCCGCGGGCGCCTTGGGGTTGGCGTCTCGATAGGCCAGGGCTAGATCGGTGTATCCCTTGAGCCAGCTCTCCACACCGTTGGACAGGACGCTCTTGGGGTCACAGCCAAGACGCACGATTTCCCAGGCGAGGTACCCAGGTGTGGGTGGTCCGAAGTCCACGATCGCGGCGACATCGTCGTTCTTCAACAGGACGTTGGGACCGGCCAGGTCGCCGTGCATGACCTGGACCGTCAGCTGTGGAAGTGAAGCGAGGATGCGCTCGACGTCCCCCAAGGCGGCTTGTCGCTCACGCGCCGCCTGCAGAGCCCATGTCTCGAACTCCCCAAGCCTGGGCCTGTGCTGGTACGCGAGAATCAGTCTCTCGAAGCGGTCACGTGCGGCGGCCACGTCGCACACCGCGGCACCAGGTTCCAGGGTGGGTGCGGCGGTGGGGTGAGCGGCGAGTCGGTTGTGGAGACGGCCCATCGCTGTGCCGACCGCTGCCCACCGTGCACCAGTCAGGGTGCCCTCGGCAGTCTCGGTGTGTGGCACGTACGACCATAGGGCCATTGGCAGGCGGCCGTGGGTCTCGATGAGTTCGTGCTCGCGCGTGCGGATTGCCCGCGCGGTCGCGACACCTCCGTCGGCGGCGTACTCGGACAGTTCGACGGACGCCCGCTCCAGATCCAAGCTATTTCGAGTGCGATAGACCTTGACGAAGTACCGACGGCCCGTCTGGTCCACGATGGCGTAGTTGTCCGTCGAGGTGCCCTCCAGGATTCGCGTTATTTCTGCCGGGTGCAGTCCGTACGCGAGCACCAGCGTGTCGGCGACCGCCGTGATCTGCTCCCCCTCCGCGGTGCGGCCGGGTGTGGAAGACGCGGCGACAGGCTTGGTGGCGGGCTGGTCAGATGCGGTGGACATGGTCTCCTCGTCGAAGCGCACAGCGATAGTGGTCAGATGATGAGCAGGGCGGCAGGTGGTCAGGTCGATCAGAACGCGGGCATGGACCGTGGTCGCCAAGTGCTCAGCGAGCTGCGGCGGGCCGCGCCGGGTGCAGCGGGGCCGCAAGGTCGCCGAATCGCCTACGCCCGGTCGTTGGGCAGGCCCGTGCGGTTCACACACCCCGAGGTCGACCCCGACGCCTGAGGGCCCACCCCCACACCCTCCGCAGGCCCCTTGGAATAGATCATCCAGCGGGTGGCGTGGTGGTGAAAGCGAGCTCAAGCAGCGGCGGAACGCATCGCGGCCATTATGGCGGCAGCGAGAGGCCGCCGGTGGTTCATCACATAGAAGTGGTCGCCCTCGTACCTCTCGAGTCCGCGGAAGTGCGTCGTGAACGCTTGCCAGGAGAGCAGACGGTCCTCGCCGATCAGCCTGTCGCGGCGGCCCCCGAATACCGAGAGCGGAACGGGCAGCGGCTCGGGGTCGCGGGGAGGAGCCCAGGTGTCCAGGAGTTTGAAGTCGTTACGGAACACCGGGGCGAACTTGCACCAGACGGCGTCGTCGTCGAGGAGCTGCGGTGGGCTGCCGCCCACGTTCCGCAGCCAGCCACGCAGTTGGTCGTCGGACATCAGGTGAGGGCGGCCGTCGGCGCCGGCCTCGGCTCGCGGGGCGCCGTAGGCGGACACACCCAGCCAGGCCGGGAGCGGGTCCCCCTTGTGGTGAAGTCGGCGGGTGAGCTGATAGGCGATGAGTGAGCCCATGCTGTGGCCGAAGAACCCGAAGGGCCGGTCGAGCAAGGGAGCGATAGCGGCGTGGAAGTAGTCGACCAGCCGGTCGCAGTCGTCGATCAGGGGCAACGTCTGCAGCTGGCCTCGGCCGGGAGCCTCCAGGAGGCAGAGTTCCCAGTCCTGGGGGAAGTGCTCCGCCCAGCCCCGGTAGAGCAGGTGTGAGCCGCCGGCGTGGTGGAACAGGAACAGGCGCGCCGCTGGGTCGCTCAGCGGCCTCGGGCGGATGACCGGGCCGGCAGACGTCTCGCCGACGAGCTTGGAGATGACGAAGGCGTGCAGCTCGGCGAGGGTCTTGGCACCGCGGACGACCACGGTGTTGTCCGGGACGCCGAACGCAGTCTCCACGCGGGTTGAGATCTCGAGCATCAGCAGCGAGTCGATCTCGAGTTCGTCGGAGAAGTGCGCCTCGTCGGTGACCTCGTCGGGTTCGATCTCCAGTACTCCGGCTATCAGAGCGCGGAGATCCTCGATGTTCACGGACGCAGTGGTCATTGGTGTTTCCCCTGGCTCCTACGTGGATTGACGAGTGGTCGGTCAAGGGGTCAGCAGCAGAGCGGCTACCGCGTCGTGGCGAGGGCCTCCAGCCGTGGCGAGCACGTTCCCGGTGGCGTCGCTCTCCAGATGGGCAGCCGCGGCAGCGCACTGCAGGACGCCCAGTGCCCCGGACAGCGGGCCCAGCTGGGATTCCAGGTCGATCCGGCGCGTGGCCGCGAGCAATTGGCCCGCCCCGGCAACCGCCTCGTCCACGAGCCACAGTCCGACGGGCTTCTCCTCCGTCGCACCGGCGGAGGTCAGCGCCGTGGCGTGATCGCGGGCCCGTGCGTACCCGGCGATCGTGGCGCGCGGCCGTGTGCCACGGGAAGCGGCTGCGTTCGCTGGTTCAAGGACGAGCGCGACCGCCGCGTCGGTGGACTGCTCGCCGAGCAGCTTCGTGGACACGTCATTGGCTGGTTCGACGCCGACGACGACGGCGGCTTCGGCGCGCCCGGCCACGATGAGGTTTCGGGCCCAGGCGAGGGCGTCCAGACCGCTCGTGACGCCGTTGCAGACGGTGAGGTTGGGGCCGCGCAGCCCGTAGCGGATGGCCACCCAGCCGGCGATGACGTTGCTTGATGTCTGGGGCAGGCCTAAGGGACTGAGGCCCCTGACGCCTTCCCTGGCGATGGTGTCGGTGGCTTCGCAGACGCTGTCCGCGTTGCCCAGGTTGGTGCTGACCACGACGGCGGTCGAATCGGCCACGCCCGTGAACGTCGCGTTGGCGTCGGTCAGGCCCGCGTCGTGGAGGGCGGCCGCGGCAGCCCGCAGGGCTAGCCGAGACGCGCGGTCCTTGTGGCGCATCTCGCGTCCGCTGAGTCCGGTTGCCGGGTCGAAGCCGCCCTCACCCGGCAGCGGTCCGAGGAGGTCGCCGTACGTCGCGACACCGGGGAGCGCCAGTCCGATGCCCGTAACGACGACCTCCCCGGCGCTCGGGTTGTTGCTCATCCGTGCGGTACTCGTCCCGCTCATCGGGCTGCCTCCACGATCGCGACGGCGTTGATCCCTCCGAAGCCGAACGCGTCGATCTGCGCGATGGTCAGGTCGCCGGACGCGGGGGCACCCTGTGCCAGGCCCAGTCCTACGGCCTCGGGGATCGGGTCGGTGAGTCCCAGGACCGGGGGTACCGTCCCTTCCCTCATGGCGAGCACCGCCATCAGGAGGCTGAGGAGTCCCGAGCCGCCCAGGGTGTGGCCGGTCATCGCCTTGATGGCGGTCATCCGTGGACCGGTTCCGGCGCCGTGGAAGATATGGCGCAGGACGCTCGACTCCGTCGCGTCGTTGCGGGGGGTGCCGCTGCCGTGCAGCATCACCAGGTCGATGTCCTGCGCCCGTACCCCGGCTCTGCTGTAGGCGTCCTGGACCGCGCGTGTGATGCCGTCGGGGTCGGGCGCGGTGGCGTGGTGAGCGTCGCAGTTCATGGACACCCCGCGCACGCGGGCGTGCACGGGGCCGTTTCCGGTGCCGGCGCGCTGGACGACGACGGCTGCCGCGCCCTCACCCATCAGCATGCCCTTGTGCGTGGCGTCGAAGGGGCGGAGCGCGTCGGGGATGTCGTTCTGCACCCGGTCGAGCATGCCGAAGCCGCTCTCGGTGGCGGCGTCGGTGCCGGCGACGACGACCGTGTCGGCCATTCCGACCTCGATCATGTCGGTGGCCATGCCGAGCGCGTACAGCGTGGCTGAGCAGGCGTTGGCGAAGGTGTACGTGGTGGACGCGCCGAAGGTCTCCTTCAGGGCGGTGCCGAAGTGCAGGTCTTCGAGGGCGACTTCCGCGTGGTCACGCCACCACAGTTCGAGGCTGCGCTGCTCGCGCATGGTGGTCCCGACCAGCACGGGTACGTGTGACATGTCCTCGCCCAGGCCCGCGTCAGCGACTGCCTGACGAACCACGTTGGTGAGCCAGCGGGTGGCGCGCCGCGGGATGTCGCCACCGCCCTCGGGCCGGTCGTCGATCTCGTAGGCGTAGGCCGCCCTGTACTTGTCGGGGTCGAAGGCCTTCAGAGGCTTGCGGCTCTCCTGGCCCGCGCACAACGCGGCGAATATCTCTTCGGGGCTGGCACCGATGTTGGCCACGGCGGCCATGCCCGTAATGTCCCAGGTCACGGTTATGTAGCCGTCTTCCTCAGCTCGAAGGCGGCCAGCTTGCCGGTCGACGTGGTCGGGAGCTCGTCGAGGAACTCCAGACGGGCGGGCCGCTTGTAGGCGGCAAGACCGCCACGGATCGCGGCGATCACCGCGCGCCGCACCACGGCCTCGTCGAATCCCGGCCGGGCCACCAGATACGCCACGGCCTGCTCCAGGCCGTCAGCATCGCGGCCGCCGACCACCACGCAGTCCTGGACCCCTTCAGCGCCGCGGATGACGCTCTCGATCTCACTCGGCACGACCTTGTAGCCGCCCAGGTTGAGCAGGTCATCGGCGCGGCAGAGATGGGTGAACGTGCCGTCCGGCGCACGGCGCACCACATCGCCGGTGTAGGCACCGCCGTCGGCGAAGGTGACCGCTGCGGCCTCCGGGCGGCCGATATAGCCGAGGGCGACGGTCGGGCCGGCGATGTGGAGCCGGCCCTCCTCCCCGTCGGCGACGGGCGTGCCGTCCACAGCGCGGACGGTCGCGGTGATCCCGGGCACCGGGACCCCGAAGGTGCCCGGACGCTCTTTCCCTGGCGGCGTGCCGACGACTATGTAGAGCACCTCGGTAGCGCCGAGACCGTTGAGCAGCTCGGCCTGGAAGGCGGTGCGGATCCGCTCGCTGAGCGAAGCCGACAGATTCTCGCCCGCCGCCACGCACAGCCGCACGGAGTCGGAGGCGAGTGCCGCCGTCTCGGATGCGTTCAGCAGCGCGGCGTACAGCCGTGGGACGGAGAACAGCACGGTGGGTTGGTCGTGCCGCATCGCGGCGGCGAGTGAGTGAACATCGACCGTGCCGCGGATGAGCGCAACGCGGGAGCCGGCCGCCAGAGGGCACAGGACGGAACTGCCGAAGCCGTAGCCGAAGGACATCCGGGCGGTGGACAGCACGGTGTCCTCGGGAGTCAGTGCCAGTACGGTGCCGATGCCGTTGGCCATGGCCGCGATCGCACCGGCCGAGTGCCGGACTCCCTTGGGCATGCCGGTGCTTCCGGAGGTGTACTGCACGAGCGCCTCACGCCCGGCACTCCACACGGCCGGTGGCCCGGCCTCCTGCGGGCGGCGTGCGGGGCCGGGCTCGGCCGTGGCCAGAGCGGCGCGGACGTCAGCGCCGGCGAGCTGGGTTGTCGTCTCGAACAGCTCCTCCAGGGCGCGTCGCCGCTTGGGGGCTGCGTCGAGGTGCACCATCGCGGCGGCGCAGTTCTCGGCGATGTAGCGGACTTCGTCGTCCATGAGCATCGGGCTGATCACCACGGGGACGCAGCCGTGCCACCACAGGCCGAGGACGGCGATGACGGTCGCCACGGAGTCGTCGGCGACCAGGAGGCCGCGGGTGCCCTCCGGCACGCCTGCTGCCCTGAGGGCGCCCGCGTACCCACGTGCTGCCTCCAGGAGGGCGGCGTAGGTGATCTCCCCCGCCTGGGGGTCGAGGTAGCTGGTTCTTTCACCCCGGCCGGCGGAGACATGACCCGCCACTAGGCGGTCGATCAGGTCGACCCCGCGGAGGCCTGTCGCCCGCTCGCTGAGCACGGACACCGCGGCGTCCAGGCTGGTGAGGGCTGCCGCTTCCTCAGCGGACAGGGCTCCGAACTCGCGCTCGATCGCTGCCGCGATCGCAACCTTTTCCAAGGAGCTGATGCCGAGTTCCTCATAGAACAGGGCACCGGACTCGATGTCTTCCTTTTTGACTTCGAGGACAGACGCCACGATCTCTCGCAGCCTGTCGAGGACTTTATTGGTGGGTTCTGCATCGCGCACCGGCGGGGGTCCTTTCCGTATCTTCGTAGCTGAGATCTGGTTGGAAAGAGAGCGAGGGTGATCCGGAGATCTGCTCCCGTTCCTGTCCCTTTCGCCGGAACGTCGCTTGGTTCCGGCCGGTCGGGGATTCAAGAACGGGATAGGGTGCCGCGGCGCTCAGCGGGAGTGCTCAGGCTTCCAGGCCGACCTCACAGGGGAACAAGACAGAAACGCCCAAGGGCTCCTCCGTGAAGATGACCCTCTTGGAAAGCGCGGACATGAAGCCGAGCTCGAAGATTGTGCCCTTTCCGACGAGTCCGCCGGGGTTGCATACGACAACAGCGTCGGCCTGCCTGAACGCGTCCATGTGCACGTACTTGTGCCGCCACGTGTCGCGTTCGTTCTTCAGGAGATCCTGGTAGTCGAAGAGGATGAAGTCGGTGCCCGCGGTTTCTGGCTTGATCCGTGTGGACCGAGGGCTCAGCACTGCGGTGCCACTCTCGCGCAGACGGGCGATGGTGTCCTCGATGTACCCCAGAGATTGCTGGAAGCTGCCGCAGACAACAGCACTCCGGAACTCCCGCCGGATCAGGCCTTCCACCATGTCGTTCGATCCGCACGCGGACATGCCCGTTTTCAGATAGAACTGCTCCAGATCAGCCTCGACTATGTTGAAGTAGAGGCCGGTGTCGACATAGAGGCTGTTGACCAGTGCGGCCGCTTCCGACTGCGGGAGCTGCTGAAAGACTCCGGTGGCGTGCAGGCGCGTGGTCTTGTTGTCAACGACCTCGTTGAACTCCGCGAGCCCGGCGCAGAACTCGCCGACTCTGTCTGCCAGCACCTCGTGGGCGCGGCTGTCTTCGAACGCGAGCCGCTCCCTTCTGAGTAGTTCCAACTCGCCGCTCCGGGAGCGGTAAACGCTCACGCGTTCCAAGTCGAAGTGGACCAGGACCCTGCCTCCTGCCGCCAATGCACCGCTCTCCTTCTTCTCGTTCCAGCGCGTTGGGAGCCTACGGCCTTCGTCTAATCAGCTGAGAGGTTGGCAAGCGTTCCGGAGGACGCAACGACTAATCGTCTAGTCCACGGAAGGCGCTGAGGTACTTTTCGGCGAATTCTTCCTCTCTGTCCCGGTTGTATTGGGTGATGAAACGCGGGTGCTCCAAGGGTACGATCTTTCGGAAGAAACGCTGGCCCTCGTTCACCTTCGAGAGGAACGCGAAGTTCTCGCCACTGCCAATGCAATAGCACACCGAGGTGTCAGTTCCGAATGTCAGCTGGCGTTCCAGTGTGTCCACGAGGAAAGAGTGCAGTATCTCCAGCAGCTTCTTGTTCTCGTAGTAGTTGCAGTTGATCTCTCTTCCCTTGGGATTCGTTCTCACCAGGCCAAGGGGACACACAAAACTCATGACGAAGTCGGCATAGAACTTGCCACGGCCCCCGTAGCGCCTGATGACGTCGTGCAGAAACCCGGCGGAAGGCCGGCTCACCGCATAGCCGTCGACATCGACTCCCGTTTCGCTTTCGAGGAGCTTGGCATCTTCGAACGGGACCCCGGTCACGGCCGTGCCGCGGCGGGCGGGCGAGCTCCCCAGTACCAGACGGCGCGGCTTATCGTCGTCGTAGTACTTGTGGTAGAACGCCGTCGTCACCTCCCGAACGCGGTCCTTCTGGGGGCCGCTGAACGGATTGATGACCGTGAACCCGGGAGGCAGTTCAAGCGTCGTTTCCGCAAGTTCCTCGTTGAACTGCAGGATCCGATAGGCAACAGTCGTTCGCCCGTTCATTGCAGAAGTCCTTCCTTCACGCTGGTCACTCTGAACAGTCCGGTCGCACTCGGCTGTCTGTGATTCAGCCTTTCCGCAGAACCGATGGGACGTTGTGGACGCGGCCGGATGGAGGGGCGGTGGAGACGTTTGGCGACGACAGCCGACAGGTAGATCTCGGTACTTGTTGGGAACATTCGAATATCTTTGAATCCGGCACAGTCGAGTTCCTGGCCAATCAGATTGGCTGTGTCCATCCCGCGATAGAGGTCGACGAAGTCGGTGCCGGGGATGAGCAGTCCTGGCACGACGCAGCCCCGCTGAGTATACAGAAATCCGTTGGCTACGGAGACGATAATCACCGCGCCGGGTTTCAGTACTCTGTGCGCCTCCGAGGCCGCTGCGGACGTATCAAAGAACGACGAATTGTACGTTCTCAAGGAGACATACAGATCGTAACTGTTCTCCGGAAGGGCGGACAGGTCTTCGGCGCTGGAGATGACCGTTCTCGACGAGGGAATGAGTCCGCTTATATTTGCGAGGCCGCGTTCCGCAACGTCGACAAAGGTGATCTGTGGGCAATCTGAAAACAAAGCTGCTGCTTCGTAGCCGGCTCCGACGCCGACGTTGAGGATGTTGACGGTAGACAGAGACCTTGTGGACGACCTCCTGTATACCGACATGAAGTCGTCGGCCCACCTCAAGTTGGCGGCACGAGCGTCGTACGCGTAGTCATAGGTGCCGTACTTCGCGTCAAACGCTTCGGACAGCGCGTCGTTTACGGCGCGATCAGCCTCTTTGTACTCGATCCCATACCTCTGGCAGATAAGCGAAGCGAGCGCTAACCTCCCCCTGTTCGCATTGACATCACTCCTGGAAAGCGCGAACCCCTTCGACTTCAACCTGGAGGAGACGGTTTCACTGATGCGATGTGTGGAGTAGTGGGGGTTGCACTCGATATTTTGCTCGCTCACTGCGTAGAAGTCTTGGTTCTGCTCGAGGATCTCGCGCTGCAGATCGTCGGGGAAGCGGTGTACATGACCTCGTGCTGTGACGGGATCGTCGTCGAGGTAACTCGTCAGCGCGGGGTCTGGCAGACCGATGTAAATCCTGTCGATGCGCATTTCCTTCAGGAGCTCGGCGAGCTCAAACGACTTATCTGCCGACAGGGTGTTGATCGTCAGATATGCGCTGTGTGCGCTGGATGTTCCGAGTTCTTTAATCCTACTCCGCAGAGTGCGATACCAGGATGCGCCGCGGACTTCGCCCTCGAAGGCGGAGCAAATCAACTCGTCCTGTTCGGAAACGAGCGCAACTCCGACCCGCCGACCTGTTTGCGGCGCCCTTTGTGCGATGCCAATGACATAGTTCATCCAATAGGTACTGTTCGGGCTCATCTGGGCCTCCATTTCTCACAGGCACGCGCGGGAGGTGTCATCGCTCTTCGGGGACGCGGGCAGGCCGGCTCGGTCCTGGGATTCATGGCGCGGACGCCGCATCCCTTGAGTGGAGCTGGCCGAGCTCTCCCAGCTCGGGTGCCTCCTCGACAGCTCGACGATCTCCTCGGCAACGGAGCCGGCCGAACGCCTGCGCACGCTCCCGGCCCCGTCGGCACCGAGGTCGTGCTCGAAGCCGAACGTGCGGCCCGTATGGCCGAATCCGGTGGCCACCTCGTCGGCGACCAGCGAGATCCCGTGGCGGTCGCACAGGGCGCGCAGGCCGGCCAGTTCCCCAGGCGGAGGGACGATGACCCCGCCCACGCTCAGAACGGGCTCGATGAGAACGGCGGTGACCGAGTCCGAACCGACGGACAGGAGCTGAGCCTTCCACTCGGAAACTCCAGGGACCCGGCACTCGGCGTGGTCCTCGCCGGCACCCGAAAGGACTCAGGCGCCGACAGCACAGCGGATCTGCTCGGGTCAGGACGGGTCGTTGGAACCGGTGGCGCAGGCGCTGGTGCTACAGGTGCTGCCGCATCCGTCGCCGGTGCCGCACATCATCGACGCGATCGGCGTCAGCTGCTCGACCACGCGCATGTCCAGCATGAACTCCTCATCGGCGGCGGGGGCCGCCGAGCCGGGGGCGTGGGTGTCGAGGGCCAGTGGGCTCATCGAAGTACACCTCCTTTCGATTTCCCGGGGGTGAGGTGTGGTGATCCTGGCCGGCGCGGACGGTGTCGCTCAGCTCGCCACGGGCCAGGAGATCGTGACCAACCCTTCGGGCTTCTCCAAGACGGTCGTGCCTGCGGCCAGCGGCCAGGGGTCGCTGCCGGCCGGCCAGTAGCCGAAGGTGGGGGAGTCGCCGTGCTGGGCTTGGATGTCCCACTCCTGGATCTGGGCGACCATCCCGGCCGCTGCGTCCTCGCCGTGGACGCCGTACGCGCGGGCCCCGAACTCGAAACCACCCTCCGCGCGGGAGCGCACGACGAGGTAGGCGAACGAGTCGCCGCGTACGGCACCGAACGGGAACCACCGCCCGCGCTCACCCAGCTCGATCCCCTCGTCGGCGGCCACCCGGCAAAAGCCGGGCAGGTGGCAGGCGAACCACAGATGCAGGTCGGCGAACGATTCGCCGGACCCGGTCGTGACGCCGGACCACACCTCGGACCACGGCGTCGCCAGGACCCCATGCAGCAGGTCCAGGTCGTCCGGGATCTCGTCGTCGAACTGCAGCTTGACGCTGCGGCGGCTCTGAGGATCGGGTAAAGAGAACACGCGCTCGCGATGCTCGCCGACGCCCTGCACCGGGACGAACCCGGCCACGGTGGCCGACGTGCTCACCAGGTGATCCCCGGCCGGCCGGAAGGCGATCACGCGGGTAATCCCGTTCATCCGCAGCGGCACCACCAGCCGCCCGTCCTCGGCCAGCAGCTCGGTCCACGACCGGTGGATATCCCACGCGCCGACCGTCACGATGACCGCGTCGTACGGTCCGTCCACCGAGATCCCGCCGGTGGCATCGGCCGTCACCACCGTGACCCGAGAGCCGTAACCGGTGGCCTCCAGCGCCTCGCGGGCCCGGCTGGTCACCTCCTCGTCGATGTCGACGCTGACCACGCGACCGTCCACGCCGACGACCTCGGCGAGCAGCGCGGCGTTGTAGCCGCCCGATCCGATCTCCAGTACGCGTCCGCCCGGTACGAGCTCAGCCTGCTCGATCATGCGGGCCTGGATGAACGGCTCGCTGACTGAGGAGATGCGGACGCCGTGCTGGTCCGTCTTGGTCTGCACCGACTGGTAGGCGTTGTAGGCGACCTCCAGCGAGGTGCCGGCCGGGACGAACCGATGCCGGGGCACCGTACGAACGGCCCGCTCGACGGCCGCGGAGGTGATCACGCCGTCCTGCACGAGCTTGTCCGCCAGGGCGTCGCGGAATTGCATCGCTGCGGAGTGTTCGGATGTGCCGACCATCGGGGACATAGGTATTCTCCTCGTCTGCTGCTTCGGCCGGCTGAGCGAACCGTTTGGGCGTCGTCAGCCCCAGTGGATGCGCCGCGACGGGGCGCGCCGACCGAAGCGCCCTCTTGTCACGGCATCGAGCTTCTCGCGTCCCGCGCCCATTGGCCACGGTGACATGTCACTGCTCCCGCTGATTCAGTGACATGTCACCGGCTTAGTGTCGGACGCAATGAAAACTTCACGCCAAAGAAGGTTGCGCGCCGACGCGAGGGCCTTTATTGGGCGTCCATAATAGGGACAAGTGGCATGGGACACATCAGAGGATCTTCCATTGCAAGGAAGTGTCCTCATTGAGCAGTCCCTTGATTCGGCGATTTACTTCTTCGGCAGTATCTGGGGCAAATGCTATTTTTCGCGCATTTGTCGTTATCATGCGAAGTTCTCGCAAGTCACGGAGAACGGGGTAGTGCTCCCAATCTGTGACGTCATAGCCGTAAGCATCGACAAAGTCTCGGTAATGACGATAGCCGTATCCGAATCGTCTACAGTGAATTTCGATGGTAACTAGATCCCATTCGGCGTTCCCTCGGACGACGGTATCCCAGTCGCACAGAACGGCATGGTGCCCGTGATGGAGGGCATTGCGGTGCTGGGGGTCCCCCTGGAGGAGTCCCTCGGACAGCTGGAATTTCACTGACTTAAGGGCATCCTCAAGGTGATCGAGCCGGGCAGACAAGAATCGGTGCGTCTCGGGGGAAAGAGAATCTGCAGCACCCAGCGATGACCGTATGGCGGCGACGTTATCCAGCGGTCGAATGGGGAACGGGGGTGCCGGCAGTGAGTGCAGCGCGCGCAGGGGGCTGGCGATCTGCGCTGCCGACACCGGGTGATCCGGCTGGGGTAGGTAGGTCCAGAACGTCACCCCGTGCCCATCGACAACGACCGGCTGATCAGCAACCGGGTGAAGAGGAGCCGTTGGGAAGCCCTGCTTCATCAGCCACTGGACGAACCGGACAGTCCTGGCGACTTCGGCGAGTGACGAGCCTCGCCGGGCGATCTTGACGACGACGGGCTGTTGCACGAGCCGGAATACCGCGTTGGTGTGGCCCCGCAAGAGGATCGCGTCTGTGCTATCGAGGCCGACTCTGGCGCAAGCTGACTGCAGGACATGCTGCATCTCGAGTGCGGGATAGCCCCCATGGAGTGGCGTCATGCTGTCAGGCTGACGCACCGATGCTCGAAATGTCACATCCGGGCGGGTGGCAGGGCCAAGATCTCCGTAAGTTCTCGAGCAGCCCTGCCCGACCGCTTCGAGGGCGGGATCACCTCCATCACGTGGCGTGCTCGTGCGGAGACGATGGATGTTCGATGTTCTTCGGGAATCTGTAGATAGGTAGCCCCCGCCAGTTCACACGCCTCGCTTACAGAATGCTCACGCGCCAGGCAGATGGCAGCCTCCAGATGCAACAAAGCCGGATCTATCACGCTCTCGTCGTGATAGAGGTCCAGAGCTTGCCGCTGTACTCTTCGCGCCCGGCCGGTCTGGCCGAGGAAGGTGTATGCGCCGCTGAGGTAGAACAGCAGGCGACGGTGAGGGAACGCGAAGGCGTCCTGTTCGTCTTCCGGGTGTTGGGCTTGCTCGTGCATGGCCATCGCCCGATTGATTGCTTCCAGCGCCCGGCCGGCGTCGCCTTGTCGCGCGAGAGCACGCGCTTCCGCTGCTGCGGCCAGCGCCGCCGTGGGGGAAGGATGGCGAACCATCATCCGCGCGTCTCGGGCCAGCCGGACGGCCTCGTTCAGCGGCCCGTAGTAATACGGCAGCATCGCTGCTTGGGCACGCACCCGCGCACGCAAGTCGAGATTGCCGCCGTCGTCGGCTGCGGCTCGCGCGGTCGCATACCAAGCCCGAGACTCGGGAAGGCGGCCAAGTTTCATCAAGGCGTCCGCCACCAGGATGGCCATGACCGCCGTCATCTCTGACAGCCGGCACTGGACCACGGCAGGTTGCCGATCGCTGGCAAGCGTCTGGACTTCTTCCAGGTCGGGGAGCAGCAGTCCTAGCATTGCCTGCGGTGGGGTGTGGATGTACTGCCCAGAATGGAGAGAGACCCGCTCCTCCAGAAGGTCCATCTGGTTCTGGCTCACGGTCCCCGCCGCCAGGGTACGGTCCACAACGCGGCGAAGGGACTCTATCTCCTGATCGAATGACCCTCTTTGCCTTCCCCAGAAGGGAGGAGAAGAAGGCCGAGCTCCCACGCCATGATGCGTCGGAGAATCCTGCTGAAAGTCGCCACCCCGGTAGTCACCAGCCAACCCCAAGCCCTGGGCGTCCGTCTGATAGACGCGGCACAGCATGTCCACAGTGGTACCGCGAGGCTGTCGTCTACCGGTCTCCCATGCTCCGAGCTGTTCTGCGTCGACCCGTGGACTTAAGTTCTCGCGGCTACAAAGATCTCGACACGCTTGAGCCGCATCCTTCAACGTCCAGCCTCTGGCCAACCGCTGGGCGCGTAGGAGACTCACCTGGCAGCAGGAATGGATTTCCAGCACCATCTGCGAGAGCGGCCATCCCTCTACAGCGGCGCGATCCCGCCACCGCCGGGCACACGCCATTCCGTGCTTTTCGGGCACTGCACCTCCTGGAGTGGGCTTCTCCCGGGAAGGGTAAGCGAAGGCACGGTCCCGTTCGAGCGATCAGTGACTTTTTCCTTCTTCCTCACCCCACCGCTGTGAGAAGTCACTGTTCTGAGACGACCGGTGACTTATGGCAGTTGTTGGTGACCGGCCTCGCACGACACCTTCTTCCACACGACGGCTGCGGACGCGCAGGTTGCCCGACACGCAGCTGTGCAGCTCTGTTCTACGTCGCGGACCCACGCTCAGGAGGGACTTTGACCAGCGTCGTACCGGCGAACCGGCTCTACCTTCGGCCGACCCGTTCCGGCCCAGCGTACGGACACGGCCGCCGACGGCTGGCAGAGAGTTCCCAGTTGCCGCCCGGGGGCGCACGGTCCGGCGTGCGTGCCGCGCGGTGCAGCTGGCGCGACGACTGAATCCCCTGGCCGTCGACGGGCGGGCCGGGATGGCCCCCGGAGCCCGGCCCGCCTCCCCGCATCTTCGTACCTAGGAAGAAGACCGTGATGGCCCCCACCTCGAGCGCGTTGGACTGCGCTATCGATACGAGCACGGCGAACGTCACCCGCGTCTATGACTGCATCCTCGGCGGCAAGGACAACTACAAGGCGGACCGGGTGGTCGCCAAAAAGCTCTTGGACGCCTTCCCCTCGGTCCGCGCGATAGCGCAGGAGAACCGGAGGTTCTTGGGCCGGGCGGTCCGCTGGGCCGCCAGCGAATATGGCATTCGTCGATTCCTCGATCTGGGCACCGGCCTGCCCACCGGGGGACAGATCCACGAGGTGCTGCAGCAGCGCAAACTCGATGATTGCTCCGTCCTCTATGTCGACCAGGACCCTGTCGTACAGACACACGCCATCGCCCTGACCAGGCAGTGTCCCGCCGTTGAGTGCCTCGCCGCCGATCTCCGCCGGCCCGATGAGGTCCTGGACAGCGCCGCCGCCCGCACGCTCCTCGAGCACGGGGAGCCGATCGCTCTGGTGATGTGCGCGGTGCTGCACTTCGTTCCCGATGAGGACGACCCCGCCGGGCTGGTGGGGGAGTACATGGACCGGCTGCCGCCCGGATCGATCTTGGTGTACACGCACGTCACCGATGAGAACCCTGCCGCGGTGGCTGTCGCCAAGGACGCCTACAAGGACGCGAACTATCAGGTGTATCCGCGGTCGAAGGAGGCGATCGAGGCGCTGGCGACCGGCAACAAGCTGATCGTGCAGGGTCCCGGGATCGAGAAGGTCACCAAGTGGAATCCGAACGGGGAGGAGCTGGATCCGCCTGAGGAACCGGACGAGCAGATCTGGCTTGTCGGCGGTGCCGCGGCGAAGCCCCTTGTTTCCCCCAGGCCTTCGAAGTGACCAAGGAGACCCCCGTGGCGAGACCCGTCGACCCCGAACCCACAGCTCGGCGATCAGCCCCTGATAGCGCCAAGGCCTCGGCGCCTCGGATTGAGGACCTCGACGACAAGTTCCGTTGGGGCCTGTCCCGTCTATCGGTATGGCTCGGCCGCGGGCCGGAGTCGTATGTGACCGTCGGTGCGGCGGCCGCGCTGCTGGGCACCGGCTCCGAGGCCGCTGAGGACCTGGTCGACCGCCTGTACAACGCGGACGTGCTCGGCTCTGAGGACGACGAGCGCTACTACCTCCTCGGGCTGGCCCGGGAGCGCGTCGATGACCTCGCTGCCCGTGAGGATCCCGGTGAGCGGGACGCGGCGCTCGCGCGGGTGATCACCTATCACCTGCGGGCGGCTGCCGCCGTCGATGCCCGCGTGAGCCCGCACGCGCCGCGGCACCGCTGGGGGTACGGCCGGTTGACCGAACCGACCTGTTTCGATGTCGGCGCCGAGGCCGCGGCTCTTGAGTGGTTCGACGCTGCGATGCCCAACCTGGTCGCGGCCCAGCAGGCTGCGTTCGACATCGGCATGACCGAGCTGGCCCATCCGTTCCCGGTGCTGTTGGCTCAATGGCTGGATGCCCGGCGCGACCCGAAGGTCGGGCCCCTGGTCTGCCAGCGGGCCATCGACGCCGCCGACTTCTGCTGCAGTTTCATCACCTCGGCCGTCGCCATGCACCAGCTCGCCCGTCTGCATTACGACCGGGGCCGTCATCAGGCGGCGCGAACGCTCATCGATCAGGCCGTGGGGTTGTTCCGGTCGGTCGGTGACCAAATCGGTGAGGCCGAGGCATACGCCGACCTCGGCGCGCTCCACCTCGCCGACGGCAAACCCGTCGAGGCTTTGGGTGTTCTGCAAGCCGCGCAGGAGCTGGCGGGGGAGGACACCGACTGCGCCTGGCTGCTGGCGGTGGTGCGCCGCAGAATCGGGACCGCCACGGCGATGATGGGCGACCTGGACACGGCGCGACGCGAGTTCGGCATCGCGATCGCCATCGCCGCCGCACTCGGGGATGACCACCAGGAGGGATTGGCGCTCACCGAGCTCGCCGCGGCCGAGCGGACCGCCGGCCACGCGCGGGAGGCGGTCGCGAGGCTGGAGGACGCCATCACGTTGCTGACTCCTTGCGGCCGGCCCTACTCCCTCGCCGGCGTGCACGTCCTGATGAGCAAGGCGTACCGGGACCTGGGGGAGTCCGTGCCCGCTGGCCAGCACGCCCAGTCGGCCCTGAGCATCTACCACGCCGCCGGCACCCGGTCGGACCATCCGGCGCTGGCCGAGGCACTCACGCTCGCTGCCGAACTCGGTGTCCCGATCCTTGAGACCGACGGGGACGGGAGGCTGTCGTGCTAGGCCGCTGGCGCAGGCCGCCGTCGCGCCGGCCCCGGCATGCGGCGTCATCTGCCGAACACTCACCCGTCCAGCCGCCTTCACCGAACCCCTGGCCGAAGATCAGTCAGGACTTCGCGCTGTATGTGATCTGGCTGGCCGAGCAGCTGCGCCCGGTCCTGGAGAGCCTGGAAGCCGGTGAGGGCGATCCGGACAAGGTGACGAAGTTGTGGCAGCTGGACCACGGCATCGCCCGGATGCGTGAGCGCGCCCGGAGCATGCGGATCCTGGCCGACCGCGATGACGAAGGCCTGGCTGGTCAGACGACTGCGCTGGTGGATGTGATCCGGACGGCGCAATCGGCGATCGAGTTCTTCACCCGCGTGAACATCGACGCCTTCCCTGAACTGGCGGTGGTGGATTACGCCGCCGCCGACGTGGCGTCGCTGCTGGCCGCACTGCTGGACAACGCCACCCGCTACTCCCGCGCGCAGGTGCACATCAGCGCCCATCTGCTGGAGGCCGGTCAGGTGCTGGTCCGCATCGACGACAGCGGCCCGGGTTTTCATCCCCGGTGGCTGGCGGCCGTGAACGCGATGTTCGCCGGACCGTGCGGGCCGGTCGATGAGCAGATGGGTAAGCAAACCGGCTTGCCGGTCGCGCACCGTCTGGCGCGCCGGCACGGCATCTTCGTGCGGCTCGCGTGCCGACCGCCTCACCCCAGCGGCGCCAGCGGCACCATCGTGACGGTCGTGCTCCCGCCGTCCCTGCTATGCGCGATTCCGGCACCAGCACCGGCTCCCGAGCAGGGTTCTGCGTCTGGTGAGACCTTCGCGCGGCCGGCCGAAACCAATCCACTCCCCGGGCACCTGACCGTCGCTCCCGATCCGTCCCGTGCCGTCACCGACGGGGGAACCACATCGCCGGACCAGGCCGTGCACGGGCTGCCCCGCCGACAGCGGACGAGCGTCCGCGCGCAGACGCCCCTCCCCACATCTCCGGACCCGCCCCGGCACCCTCCAGCGGCCGATGCCCGCGCCTTCGCCGCTGATCTAACCGACTTCGCCTCCGGCCTCGGCCCCGGCCGTGAGCCCGATCGCCCCCGCCCCGACGACGACGCAGGACCGGTTCCCTCATGACCAACAACGCCTCACAGCCGCACCGCCCCCAGGATTTCGCGTACCTGATCGACCAGTTCACCCAGACCACGCCCGGCGTCACCCACACCCTGCTCCTCAGCTCCGACGGTCTCCCCCTGACCGCCTGCGGGATGACTCCCGAGATCGAGGACAAGCTCGCGGCCTCGATCAGCGGGCTGCTGGCCCTGGGCGCCAACGTCGCCACCTGCGTCGGGCAACCCGGCTGCGAGCACATCCATCTGCGCTTCCCGGCAGGCCACTTCGTGTTCATGCGGGTCGGTAACCTCGCCGGCCTCGGCGTCCTGGCGAACGAGAAAGCCCAGATCGGACTGGTCGCCTCCCAGATGGCCCGGCTCGTCGAAAGCGTCGGCCGCTGGCTGACCCCCCAGGCCCGGCAAGACCTGAGCGACGCGGCCACCGCCGGGCGGCGACCATGACGGCCCCCTGGGTCCGGCCCTACGTCCTGGCCCGGGGCCGCACCAGCTCCCGCCAGCGCCTGTACCTGCACACGCTGATCTGCGCCCCGTCCTACGACTCCGCGGCCGCCGCTCGGCTGCTGCCCGAAGCGCGGGCCCTGTACGAGCGGGCCCACGCCGGCACCGGGTCGGGCGCCGAGTCGATCGCCGAGCTGGCCGCCCGCTGCCGCCTTTCCCTGGCCGTCACCTTCGTCCTGCTCGGTGACCTGCTTGAGCGCGGCCTGGTGCGGACCACTCGCCAGACCTACAACTCACCCCGAGACCCGCGGCTGCTGATGGAGGTGCTCGATGGCCTTCACGCCCTCCGCTGACCTCACCCCCCAGCTGACCTCGGTCAAGATCGTCGTGGCCGGCGGCTTCGGCGTCGGCAAGACCACCCTGGTCGCCACCGCCTCCGAGATCGAACCGGTCAGCACCGAAGCGCAGATGACCGAAGCCAGCACACGCCTGGACCCGCTCGCCCCCAGCGACGCCAAGACCCACACCACCGTCGCAATGGACTTCGGCCGCATCACCCTCGGCGACCACCTGCTCTTGTACCTGTTCGGCACCCCCGGCCAGGCCAGATTCTTGCCGATGTGGGATGAGCTGTGCCGGGGCGCCAGCGCCGCGCTCGTCCTGGTCGACACCCGCGACCAGCGCCTGGCGGACTCGTTCCTGGCGGTCAACTACTTCGAAAACGACCTCGACATCCCCTTCGCCGTGGCCGTCAACCTCTTCGACGGCGTCCAGACCCATCCCCTGCGGGACGTCCAGGCCGCGCTCGATCTCCCCGACCAGGTGCCACTGATCGCCTGCGACGCCCGCGACAAACCCTCGGTGGTCCAGGCGCTGATCACCGCCGTGGAGCACTCCCTCCGCCAGACCACCCCCGCCTTGCGCCGATAACCCGAAAAGAAGGCATCGATGCGACGAAGGATCTTGATCATCGGAGCAGGCCAGGCCGGGCTCATGCTCGCCAACAGCCTGTCCACCGACGACTACGACGTCACCGTCATGACCGCCAACACCGCCGAGGAGATCCGTGGCGGCCGGGTCCGATCGACCCAAATGATGTTCGGCCCCGCCTTGGACCTCGAACGCGCCCGAGGCCTGCACTTTTGGGAACGCGAGGCCCCCGCCGTGACCGCGATGGAGGTGACCGTGGCCGGCCCGTCCGACACCGGCCCGCTCCACTTCACCGCCCACCTCGACGCCTACGCCCAATCGGTCGACCAGCGGGTGAAGATGTCCGCCTGGCTGAAGATGTTCGAAGACCGAGGCGGCAAGGTCATCGACCGCACCGTGGCGACCTCCGAACTGGCGGACCTGACCAGGCTGTTCGACCTGACGATCATCGCAGCCGGCAAAGGCGCGCTGGTCGACCTGTTCAACCGCGATCCGGCGCGCTCACCGTACGAGCGGCCGCAGCGTCACCTGTCGGTCATCTACGTCCACGGCATGGCCCCCCGGACCGGACTGGTCGACGAGCACATCGGCATCACCGTCATCCCCGGCGCCGGTGAGCTGTTCACCATGCCCGCCCTGACCACCACCGGCCGATGCGACATCCTCTTCTTCGAAGCCGTTCCCCACGGGCCGCTCGATCGCTGGACGAACACCCCGCTCAAACCGCAGCATCACCTCCAGCTCGCCCTGGAGCTGATGCGCCAGTACGCGCCGCACGAATTCGAACGCTGCCGGCACGTCGAACCGGCCGATGAGCGCTGCACCCTCACCGGGGCCTACACCCCGATCGTGCGCCACCCCGTCGGAGAGTTGCCCGGCGGCGCGTACGTGCTCGGCATGGGCGACGTCGTCGTCGCCAACGACCCGATCGCCGGGCAAGGGGCCAACAACGCCGCGCACTGCGCCGCCATCTACGAACAGGCGATCATCGAGCGCGGTGACCGGCCCTTCGATCCGGCCTGGATGCGGCAGACCTTCGAGGCCTACTGGGCCTACGCCCAGCACTCCACCGCGTTCAGCAACGCCCTGCTGGGCCCCCTGCCCGAGCACGCCCAGCGTCTCCTGGCCGCCGCGGCGACCAACGCGGCCGTCGCCCACCGGTTCGCAGGCGGCTACGCCGACCCCGCCGACTTCGGACGCTGGTTCCTTGACCCGGCCAAGGCCGCCGACTACCTGAACACGCTGGCCGCGACGCCATAAGGCACCGGCTGAGCCCGGATCGTCGGCCAGCTTCTGAGTCCACCATGCCGGGCCCGCCAGCGCGCACATGAACTCCCAGCCGCACCGAGTGCCGCTGGGTTCGGGGGACCCCCAACCCAACCAGTAGAAAGACCGACGTTGTCTCGTAGAAGACCGCTGTCCCTGCTCACGGCATGCGCCATTCTCGGCGGCGGATCCGTACTGGCCGCGACCGCTTTCGCCAGCGCGGCCACCACCAATACGCATCTGCCCGCGCACGCCCCGGCACCCTCGCCGGCCGACCACGATGTGCTGAACGTCGCCGCCACGAGGGCGGCGGCCAAGGCCGGCCGCCTGACCACCAAGGCGGCGCCCGCCGGCACGACGCTGGAGCACCCGCTGTCTCCGCAGCAGTGCCGCGACCAGATCGGCGTGCCCTGCTACGGCGCCACCGCCCTGCGCCGCGCCTACGGCCTGGACCGCCTGGGCCGCGTCGACGGCCGGGGCACCGTCACGGCACTGATCATGCCGTTCAAGAACCCGACCGTCGGCGATGACGTACGGACCTACGCCCAGAAGTTCGGGCTGCCGCGCCCGCACCTGACCGTGATGACCCACGGCCAGGTGCCGGTCGCTGACCCGGACGACCCCGGCCAGGCGATCGTCGCCGAAGAGGGCCTGCTGGACGCGCAGATGATCCTCACCGCCGCGCCCCGCACCCACCTGGTCTACCTGCAGCTCTCCCCGGACGTGCTCAACGGCCCCGCCGCCTTCGCCCGCATCGGCACCGAGCTGGAGTGGCTCGCCCAGCGCCGCCACCTCGACGCGGTGAGCTTCTCCTACGGCTGGTTCGAACAGAACTATCTCGAGTACTACGGCGGTGACCAGGCCACGGCGGCCGCCGCCCTGCGGGCGCAAAGCGACCAGCTCGGCCGGGTGATCCGGCGCCACCACCTGACCGTGACCAGCGCGGACGGGGACACCGGCCCCACCGGCCCGAACCTGAACGGCACCGCGCTCTACCCCGAGACGACACCGGCGTTCATGGCCGCCAGCCCCTACGTCACGGGCGTCTCGGCCACCGAGCTGCACCTGGACGATCGCGGCACCCGGGCCGCCGCCGACCCGGCGCTCTACGAGGTGGCCCGCAGCGCCCGGTCACGGGCGGCCGCCGGGATCGCCGACGTCGTCGAGGGCTGCAACAGCGTGACCGGCGTCGCGGGCTTTTGCGCCCGGCCTGGTTACGACCTGGCCTCCGGCGTAGGGACGGTCGGGGACGCCCGCCGCTTCGCGCCTGCACTGGCCGCAGCGGTCCGTTCAAGCCGCTGAGGATTCCCGTGCGGTCCGCACGTCACGGCGGGCCGCACGGTGCTCAACCTCATCAATCCCGGAACAAGGGCATGGCCCGTCCGACCGGCAGGCGGCTGCCGGTCGGACGGGCCTACGACTCACCGCTGGCCCGCTACGCGTGGGCCGGCGGGTCACGACCAGCGTTGAGACGACGACCCCGGTGAAGGACATGAACCAGCACGACTTCGACGAACGCGGCCTCATCCCGAACAGGCCGCCGGTCTTCACCAAACCCGACACCCGCCCACCCAGCCTCCTGGAAACGATGATCAAGGCGCTGCGGGAAGACGAGCACCTCACTCAAGAGGAATGGGCCGATGCCCTGCGTGAGGTGCCGCGGCACGTCTTCGTGCCGGACCGGGCGTGGCGCCGACCGCCCGACGGCGGCAACGGCCACGCGATCGATAGGCGCAACGATCCGCTCGGGTGGATGGCGGCGGTCTACAGCGGTGATGTGATCGTCACCCAGATCAACGACGGCCACGGCGACCTGACGAGTGGTGAGGGCAGGGTGACCTCCTCACTGTCGCGCGTGACCTCGGTACTGAACATGCTGCAGCGCCTGCATCCCTACGACGGTGACCAGGTGCTGGAGGTCGGCACCGGCGTCGGCTACACCACCGGGCTGCTGAGCCACCGCCTGGGATGCGGCAACGTCACCTCGGCCGAAGTCGATGAGAGCCTGTCGAAGCAGGCCGCCGCGAACCTGGCGCGCTTCGGCTACACCCCGCACCTGATCGTCGGTGATGGCGCGTCCGGCTGCCCGGAGCGTGCCCCCTACGACCGGGTGCATGTGACGTGCGGTGTCACGACCATCCCGTACGCCTGGGTGGAACAGACCCGACCCGGTGGGGTGATCGTGCTGCCGTGGATGGCCGACTGGGTTGGCGGGCACACCGTGACGCTGACCGTGCAGCAGGATCGGACGGCGATCGGCCGGTTCGTCGACAGCACCGAGTACATGATGATGCGCTCCCAGCGCCCTCAACCCGCCGACCTGACCCGCCTGAACGGGACCTGCGGGCAGGAGGAGGCATCGGTGGATCCTCGCCGAATCGTCTTCGCCGGCTGGGGCGCTGACGTCGCCATCGCTGGTCTGCTCCCGGGCGTATCCGGCACCTACGAAACCCACGACAACGGTCGACACTTCCGCCTGCTGGCCTGGACCAGCGACTCACAACTCACCGTGGAGTACGGCCCCGACTTCAATCGCCCCCGCGTGCGACAGCAGGGGCGGCGGGATCTGGGGCGCGAGATCCAAGAGGCGTTCTTCACCTGGGTCGGCTATGGCCAACCCACCCGCGACCGATTCGGCATCACCGTCACCTCGGACGGGACGCAGATATGGCTCGACCGGCCCGACCGCGTGCTCACGCCGTTGACCTCACGGGCCACTCCTGGACCACGACGCGATGTGCAGTGAAGACCTCGTCAGTGGTTGAGCGGTGGGTCTTCTCCCGCCGCTCACCACACGCCTCCAGGACCATCGCGAAAGCCTCCGCCTCACACGAGGACGTTCATGCGTGACTTCTCCCCCCAGGACCTGCCCCGGCTTCGCCGGAGCGCCTATGACTTTCTCCGCCTCAACGCGGTCGGCGCCTGGGAACATCAGCATGGCAATGACCGCTGGCAGATTTTCATGCCGCCGGAGATTGAGGCACTGCCCGCACGCAGGCGCTTGCGGACCCACGCCCGGCAGGAGGCCCAGCGGCTTGCCGACGCGGCCTTGTACGACCTGAGCCTTGAAGTCACCGAGCGGGCGACGCTCCTCGGCGCCGCGATCCGCGAAAACCGGCACGAGGAGGCGGTAGCGCTGGCCGGGCGACCCACCGTCGTCGACACCGTGGGCATCCGCGCACCAGCCGCATCAGGGTTCCTTCGGTGGCGCGACCCCCATGGGATCGGCTACAACGAGCGCGGCGCGCCGATCCTGGCCTGTCACTGGGGGCCAGCTGCCGGCAAAGGGCGCTGGCTGGTGTGGTGGTCGGACACCCGTGCCATGGCCAGAAGCTACGCGGCCGAAGCCGACACTCGTGACATGGCGCGAATCCTGAGCACCGGGCTCCTGCCGATATTCGGGCCGCTGTGGTACGACCACCAGCAGTTGCTGCGGCCCCACGACGCGACCGCCCCGCCACCGGATCCTGCCGACGCGGACACCGAGCACGACATTGATTCCTCGGGTGTCGCACTGATCTACACCACGCTCGCGACGTGGTGGCTGTTGACCACGCCGGACACCGCCGTCCATCTCAGCCAGCAGCCCGCGTCCGCCGCCGAGCAGGCCGCCGATCGCGCGGCGGGGCTACGGCCCCGCCCGATCACCGTAGTCACGGCCGCCAACACCGTCTCGTGAGACACGCCCGAGCCAATGACGCGAGCACTCCGGGGCGCGATGCGATCGCCTGCACGACGTGGATTACGGCGGCACGCTCACCCCTCGCCGGCAACGCCACAGCCGCCCAGCCCCGAAAAGGGATGACCGTGAACTCACCGGCTGGCCTGCCCCCCGGGTTGTTCCGGCCGTGCGCGCCAGAAGGAGGAAGCAGCCCGTGACGTCGAGCAATCGCATCGACGGGACAACCACCGGAGCGATCGCGCAGGCCCGTACGATCCGCGGAAACATCACCATCGCGAGCCCGCCCAGGCCGGTCCCGGCCGAGCTGCCGCCCGTGCCGGTGCACTTCGCCGACCGCCGCTACGAGCTCCAGCGGCTGACCAAGCTGGTCCACCCGTCCGGCACCCCCGGTGCGCCGGCGGTGGTCATCATCGAAGGGAAGGGCGGGGTCGGCAAGACGGCCCTGGCGCTTCGGGCCGCCCAGCGCATCCGGCACCACTATCCCGCCGGACAGCTGTTCGTGGATCTGCGCGGAAGCACGCCCAGCCCGGCGCGGCCAGCGCACCCAGGCATCGTTCTGGAGCGTCTTCTGCGGTCCGTCGGCGCCGGCCCGCAGGACCTGGGCGGCGACGTCGACGAGCTCGCGGCGCACTGGCGGTCATGGACGAGCGACCGGCGCATGCTCATCCTGCTCGACAACGCCAGCTCCGTCGACCAGGTCCGCCCGCTGCTCCCCGCCGCCGAAACGTCCCTGGTCCTGGTCACCACCCGCCGTCCCCTATCGGACCTCGTCCTAGATGGCGCCCGGCGGCTTCTGCTGAACGCGCTCGATGAGCCGGGTGCACTCGAACTACTGCGCAACCTGCTCGGCGAGGACCGGCTACGCGGCGAGTACTGGTCCATCCGGCCGCTGCTCGACCGCTGCGGCCGCATCCCGCTCCCGCTGCGCACCGCGGCCGCCCAACTGGCCAGCCAGCCCGGCATGCCGATCGCCGCTTTCCTCGCCGACTTCGACTTCGTCTCCCCGCCCCCAGGACCGGATGGCACCATGCGACGGAATCTCGACCTGGCCTACACCACCCTGCCCAACGACGCCCGCGACCTTTTTCGGCTGCTCAGCGTCTTCCCCGGCCAGAACGTCACCCCGCTAACCGCCGGCGCGCTCACCGGCACCGACCGGGCCGAAGCAAGGCGGCTCCTGACCGCCATCGCCACGGCCGGCCTGCTCGAGCACCACGACCACCGATATCGCCTGCTCGACGACGTCCGCGCCTACGCCCACGACCGGGCTACCGAGCAGGACACCCCCGAGGCGCTGCACGCCGCGTTCACACGCGTGCTCACGCGCTACCTCGACGTCACCGTCGCCGCGCAGCTGACGCTCATCCCCGGCCGCTGGTACAACGACGACCGCTTCCGCCGCCCTGCGTACGCCTTCGCGGACACCGCCGAGGCCCGCGCCTGGTACGACACCGAACAGGACAACCTGCTCACGCTCGCCACCGAAGCCGAACAGCAACAGATCCACGACGACCTCCTCCCGGTGTTCACTGAGGCGTGCTGGGGCCACTTCGTGTACGCCAAGCCGTACACGTGGTGGCGCGAGATATGCCGCCTCGGGCACGCCGCAGCCGTACGGACCGGCGACCTACGGATGCAAGCGCGAGCACTTGAGGGCATCGCCATCACCCACCTGAACCTCCGCGAATACCCAGCAGCCGAGGAGCACTACGCGACCGCCCTGGACCTGGAGATCCGGGCCGGGCACCTAGCCGGTGCCGCATCCGCCAAAGAAGGGCTCGGCCTGTGCCACCTCCGTACCGGCCGGCCTGAGCGAGCACTCCGCGCCTTCACCGAATCCCGCGACGACCATGTTCATCTCGGTGACCAACGCGGCGCCACTCTCCAAGAGCGCCACGCATGCGAAGCTCTCGTCGCGCTAGACCGCCACCACGAAGCGATCGAACGCCTCCAGCGAATCATCGACCAGCACCACGAGCAAGGCGAGCCCTACCTTCAGGGCCGAGCACGCGTCCCCCTCGCCACCGCTTACCGGGAGACCGGGCAGCTCGACCTTGCCGCCGATCAGCTGCAGCAGGCCCTGGAGACCTTCATCGACCTACGCAACCGACCCCAACAGGCCGAAGTGCACCGCGAACTCGCCGCGCTCGACGCAGCTCGGGGTGACCGGCCGAGCGAGCGTCGCCACCTGACCGCGGCGCTGGAGATCTATACCGAGCTCGGTGCTCCTGAAGCCGAAGAAACCCGCGCCCGGCTCGCACCCACCACCCCACCGGCTGGGACGTGATCCCCGCAACGAGTAACGGCGGCACTCGATGCGCAGGGTGACGGGTTGCGAGCGCTCGCCTTCGGCTGAAGCCAGCGGTCCAGCGACGAATCGCCACAGGGGAGGCTGACTCAGCGTCCGATAGGCTCCCGCTCCTCAGGAGTCCCCCGACGAGAGTTCGTTCGATGACCGGATGGAAAAGGGCGCTTGACACTGCGGGCGTCGCTGACCCGCGGCTGCGCGAGGACTACACCGAGCAGCGCAGGCTTGTCTCCCAGTTCCGGCGCGGTCCTTATCTCGCAGCCCGGCTGCTGTTGCCTCCTCCCCTGCTTCCGCATGTAATCGCCGCTACCGCGTTCATGCACCACACCGACACAATCCTCGATGCGGATCGTCCCCGTGCCGAGCGCGTTACGGCCTACGAGGGCTGGGAGAAGCAGGTTCGCCTCGGCTTGGCCACTAGCGAGGGCGATCGACCGTTGATCCGTGCGTTGCTGCACACTGTCTCCGCGCATCCCGCCCTACAGCGGCAGCTTGAGAGCTACCTCGCCACGGCGCCGACGGACCTGGACGCCTCGGGGTTCGCCACCGAGGCGGCCTACCAGCACTACATTGACGCCTACTCGTTGCCAGCCTTCATGCTCATTGCATGTCTGGTCGGCCCCGCCGACGACCCGGCGTACCGGTCAGCCTGCCGTTCCTACATTGATGCAGCTCAACGGCTAGACAACCTGAAGGACCTCAGCGCGGACCTGCGCGGCGGACGGTTCACCATCCCCACTGAAATCCTCGAACATCATGGCGTCGTCCGCGCTGACCTCGAAGGCGCCCGTGATACGCCGGGCACGAGGGCACTGGTGCAGGATCTGCTGGAGCGAGCCCGGCGCAGCCTCGAGGCCGGCCGGACGCTGGTTGACCTGACCCCGCCCGCGAACCGCCCGCTTGTGAGGTCCTTGATCTCCCTGGAGGAGCTCACCCTCGAGGCGGCCGCGACGAAAGGCGTCGCTGTGCTGGGCCGATCGACGCGAGCTTCGGTGCCTGCCGCCGCGGTGCTGATCCGTGAATACCGTCAGGCGCGGCGGTTGCGCTGAGCCGCCGAGCCGCCGAGCCGTCGAGCTGGACGTGCGGATTCCGGTCGCCCGGCTTTACCTGGTGGCGCTTCGCGCGATGGCGGAGGGCCCCGGCTCCAGACGTGGATAGGGGATCGTCTCAGCGTGTGAGCAGGAAGAGGGCGGCCGCGCGGCGAGCGCGCCCACCGGCGTGCCGGCGATGACCTGGGCGGGAGTGTGGTGGGCGAGACGGACCCCCGACCAGCCGATCAGCGCGATCACCGGAAGACCGAGCAACAGCCACGGCCCATAGACGATGGTCAGGATCGCCACCGTCGCGGCCCGCTTCCCTTCACCTTCCTTGACCACGGTCGCCAGGACGAACAGCAGTTGCAACGGGATGCCTCCGCCCTGCGTCTGCTCCTCGCTGACCCCGCTGACAAGCCACGGCACACCGAGCCGGTCGATGTCCACCTGATCCTGCGCCGCGACGGCACTGCGGCTGCTGTCCCGCCGGGCCGGGCAGATCTACGCCACAGGGCTGTGGCATCTGCCATCGGGCCACCTGGATGGGCCCGCACGAGGACGTCGTCGCCGTGACTTCGTACGCCTGTCCGACGCCTGGCCGCCCGCCCGGACCTGTACGACGCGGTCATGGCGGGCTACGGCAGGCCGCTCACCCCGGCTGAGGAAGATCGCCTCGTCGTCGACGCCGTGCTCGACGCCGTTTCCGGCATCTGGTACGGCACGGCGCACGGCGATCTGGAACTCGTCGAACGCGGCCGCCGCACCCTGGCCCGGCTGCGCGTTGCCGACTGCCTCTGAACCACCACCGGCCATGGGCACCCGGCGAGGTCAAGGTCCAGTTATGGCATCGCGGTCGTGTCCGGTGCGATGAGTGCGGCGGTGTGTTCGGCGGCGGTGCGGGAGATTTGGGGGTAGACGCTGGTGTAGGTGTCGCGGGTGAAGGCGCTGGTGACGTGGCCGAGGGTGTGCTGGACGATTTTGATGTCGACACCGGCGGCGAGCATGAGGGATGCGGCTCCGTGGCGTAGGTCGTGCAGGCGGATGGGTGGAAGGCCTGTCTCGTAGGCCAGCCATTGGAATTGGTCGGTGACGTGCGCGGGGTGGAGGGGGTCACCGTTTTCGTCGGTGAAGAAGAACTCTGATTCTCCGAGTCCGGCGGCGAGGCGTTCGCGGTTTTGCCGGGCCCGGTGGGTGCGAAGGATCTTGATGGTTTCTTGGTCGAGGTCGATGGTGCGGTCGCCGGCGTCGCTTTTGGGTTTGCCGTGGTGGGGGTTCCAGCCGAGCTGGGTGATCTGCCAGGACACCGCGATTGTCCCGTTTTTGAGGTCGACGCTGGTGGTGTGGATGCCGCATGCTTCGCCGCGGCGCAGGCCGCGCAGGGCGATGAGGCGGAACAGGGGGTAGAGCCGGTGGCGGGTGGCGCGTTGCAGGAATCGGCGGGTTTGTTCTGGGGTCCACACCATGACCGGTGAGGGGCGTGGGGTGCCGATGTAGGCCTCGATGACGTTGATGCGTTTACCGCCCGCGCGTTCCCGGACGGCGGCGAGGTGCTGGCGGTGGGCGGTCTGCCAGGCGCGGACGCGTTCGTCGGTCCATACCACCGGCTTGGGCCGGGTGGCGGGTGGCAGTTCGGCGACGGCGGCGGGGTTGAAGTCGATGAGGCGTTCTTGTTTCATCGCGATGTTCAGGGCATGCCGCAGGGTCGCGCGGATGTTGCGCAGGGTGGGCGGGTTCACCACCCGCCGCCATTTGACCTTGGCGCGGAGGGTGGGGTCGTTGCTGGCGCGGGCTTGGCGGATGAGCTCGTTGTAGTCGGCGATGTCGTCGAACATTCCGGAGATGTCGGCGACCCGGAGTTCTTCGACGGGGATGTGGCCGAGGTGTGGTTTGAGGTAGAGGCGGATGTCGCTGGCGTACCGGGCCTTGGTGGTGGCGGTGATCTTCTTTTTGCCCTCGAGCCAGATGTCGAGCCAGTCGCCGAGCAGGATCTTGCGGTCGAGCTGCTGGCCGGTTCGGACCTTGTTCCGCACGGTGTCGGCGTCGGGTAGCTCTCCGGTTTTCTTGACGGTGTCGAGGACGAAGTCGGTGACCTTGTATCTGATCCGCCGATCGTTGCTGATCGCCAGAAGCTCCTGGGCCTTACCCAGGTCCTCCTCGGCCGCCATTTGGGTCGTAAAGCCGCCGCGCCGTAGTGGGTTGCGGCGTCTGCCGTCGAGGGTCGGGGGGAGTTCGAGCTGGTAGGACCACGTGCCGTGGTGGGGGCTCCACCGGCCGTCGGCGCGGCGGAGTTTCGGGCATTTGGTTTCCAGGCGGCGTCCGGTTTCGGGGTCGCGGCAGCTGCATCGTTTGAACGTTCGCCCACTGGCCATCTCGGATCACTCACTCCCCGGGTTCGGAATGGGTTGGTTGGTAGCCGAGCAGGGCGAGTAGTTCGGGGGTGGGCACCAGGTACTTCTTGCCGATGCGGATGATCCGGCAGGGGAACTCACCGGCTTGGGCGAGTTCGTAGGTCTTGGTGCGGCCCAGCCCCAGGGCTCTGCCCGCGGTGACCAGGTCGACCACCGTGGGCAACTCGCCCAGCTCGGCCAGCGACATCCCGGCCCTCACCACGGCCACCCCCCGATCGGGGAGCCGCCGGGGGCGGGTGCGGTCGCCGCTGGCACCCCGCAGGCGCTACTGGGAACGGTTCGGTTCCGGTGCGCCGGGTCACCGTCCATGGCGTGGGCGGTGGTGTGGGGCGGGGGACATCGACGCTCGCCTCCATGGGCGGGGTCAAGCCGAATCCGCTGGTCACCGCAGGCCACGATTGCGGGTCGCCGCTGGGTGCTCGCCGGTTGCGGGCCGCACATGCCGGCATCCGCTACGGCGGCATCCCGGGGCGGACGCCATCGCCGCGCGGAGGGCCGGCAGGTCCATCGGCGAGGACCGGGGTCGAAGTGGTCTGTCCGCGCTCGAGACCGGGGCAGGAGGGTCCGCTGCGGGCCGGCGCAGGCCGGCCGCATGAAGGATCCGGCCGGACGAACCGATCCCGTCGGCGTTTGACCGATGCTCCCGAACATGAGCGTTGGACCGGCGATGTCCGGCAGGGCGCCGATCCGTGCCGCCACGGCGTGAACAGCGTTCTTCGGCCGGCCAGTCCCGGTGGCTCGTCGCCGGGCCGTGGCCGGGAGGGGAGACGGCAGGTGCCCTGGGCGGTGACCGCGGCCCGGATGGCCCTCTGACGGCCACCGCTTCCCATGCGGTGGCCCCATCCGGCTGGCCTGCCGCCCAGGGCACGGCCCATGTACGCCCACCTCGATCACGCTGGTCAAGTCGATGCGACCCGGGCTGTCGGGTGCGGTCGCAGGCGGGTTCATGGCGCACCTGCCGGGCCGTTCAGCTGAGCGGCGGTGTCTTCGGCGAGGCGTCGCTGGGCGATGAGTTGGAAGGCGGGATTGAGGTCGATGCCGATCGCCTCGCGGCCGAGACGGCGGGCGGCCAGCAGGGTGGTGCCCGACCCGGAGAACGGGTCCAGCACGACCCCGCCAGGTGGGCATCCAGTCGCGATGGCCCGTAGCGGAATGTCGATGGGGAACGCGGCGTAATGGTGGTGGCGGCAGGGGCGGGCGGGCAGCGACCACACCGTTCCCGGGTTGGCACCGTTGGCGTGCGCGCCGTCGTGGCGTCCGTGCCGATTGATGGCCTGCGGGGTGTGTCCCAGCGGTACCGCCTGAGCGCGGGCATGCTCGGTCGGCCACGCGGTGCTGATGCTGTGGGGTCTCGTTCCGCCGCGCCTGGCGCGACGGGAGATGGGCCGGTCGCCGGTGTAGGGCCGGCGGATGGCGTCCAGGTCGAAGTAGTAGCGAGGGTTCTTGGTGAGCAGGAACAGGTGTTCGTGTTTGCGGGCGGGCTGGTCGTGGACCGATTCGGGCATGCCGTTGGGCTTGTGCCAGATGATCTCCGAGCGCAGGATCCACCCGTCGTCCTGCAGCGCCAGCGCCACCCGCCAGGGCACTCCCAGCAGGTTCTTGCGCGCGATCTGAGCGTCCCGCCGGGCCGTGGCCTGCTCGGCGGCGGTCCGGCCGATCCGGCAGGTGCGTCCGGGTGAGCCGCTGCGCCGGGCGCTGTAGCTGTCGCCGAGGTTCAGCCACACGGTCCCCGCTGGCTTCAGGACGCGCCGCAGCTCGGCGAATACGGCGCGCAGGTGGTTGACGTAATCCTCAAGGGTGTCTTCGCGGCCGTATTGGTCGGCCACGCCGTAGTCCCGCAGCCCCCAATACGGCGGGCTGGTCACCACACAGTCGATTGAGGTGTCCGGCAGTAGCGCCAGTACGGTGCAGGCGTCACCGGTCCACAGCACGACGCCGCCGAGGTCGACCCTGGCCACCCTCATGACATCCCGCCCGGGCTGGATACCTGGTCCTCGGGCTGTGGGCGCCGGAGGATGAGGACTTCTTCGTGGGCGTTGACGTGCAGGGGGAGTCCGGCGGCGCGGGCTTTGCGGGTCTCGTGCATGGCGAAGAACGACGCCCGTGTCACCAGCCGGTCGTCCTTGATCCCGCACAGCAGCGCGACCAGGCGCTGCACCGGCTCCAGGCCGGCGTCTTGCGCGGCGGCCCAGACCTGGGCGGGGAAGTCCACGTAGCGGCCGTGGTGGCGGAACGGGCGGGTGGTGATAGCGACGATCCCGCCGGGCCGCAGCAGCGGCAGGCACCCGAGCAGGATGTCGGTGAACCCGGCCAGCAGCCGGTCGTGGCTGGTGCGGGCGAGGTTGCCGGCCTGCGTGCCGTAGCTGTAGTCGGTCTTTTGGACGCCGGGGCGGCCGGTTGCGCGGGTGGAGCGGACTTGCCCGTGCGTGGCCTGCCCGTACGGGGGTGAGGTCAGCAGCAGCGCCACCCGTCCGGCGACGTGCGGGTCGGTGAGCAGAGAACTGGCGTTGCGGGCGTCGCCGGTGATGACCGCGCTCGTCCCGGCCGCGCCCTGGTCGCGGGCGTGGTCGAGGCCGGCGCGGGCCAGATGGGCCCAGCGGGGTTCGCATTCGATCCCGATCGCGTCCCGGCCCAGATGGACGGCTTCGACGAGGGTGGTGCCGATCCCGCACATCGGGTCGAGAACGAGCTCACCGGGGCGGGTGTAGGAGGTGATGGCGGTGGCGGCCAGGGTGGGCAGCATCTTGGCCGGGTGCGCGGTCGCCGCGGCCAGGTAGCGGCCTTTCCGCTGGGTGATGGCGGGTTGCTGCGCGCACGCCCACACCGACAGCGGCACCGGCTCGGCCGGGCCGGCGTGTGGTGCGGAGTCGCGGTGGGTGCGGCGGGTGTGGTCGGGCCGGCCCGCGTTGCGGCGGTCAGGCTGGTCAGGGTTGAGATTCATGACGGGTGCTTCTGCGCGTCCACCCGTCTCGAACGGCACGCCCCCAGGTGACCCGGCCGCGTAAGCATTTCTTAGGCACGGCCCTTGAGCATCCCACCAGCAGACCCCGAATAGGCCGGCGATGATCTTAGGCACCGACTTAGGCACGCGGCGCATGCCTTGGGCACGGGCGTAGGCACGCGGGAAGTAATCGGTGAGCACGTTGATGGCCGGATACGCGGACGTAGGCAAGCCGCCCGCCCTGTAGGCACGACCTTAGGCACATCGTAGGCAAGCGATGAGCGCGTTCCCGCATGCTTAGGCACGTTGCGGATCGTGGGGAAGCGCGCCGAACAGCGCACGGTCTATGCCACCGCCAGAGCCGCCTCGTGGGTCAACGCTTGGCTCGGCCATGTCGCCGGACCGACCGTTTCCGGCGCTGCGCGGGGCCAGTGCAGGCCGTGACCATCGGCCGATCGTCAGGCGCCAGCGAGCCCACGCGAGGCGCTGTAGGCGGCGAGCAGGGGCGCCGGCGTTCTCGGCGTGCAGATTAACTGAGGTGAGGTATGCCTTCGGTGACCCAGCGCCGGATCTGGAGTGCGGCTTGGTCAGCGATGGCATGCCCGACAGGACGGGTGGCAAGGTCGCTGAGAGCGAACATGTCCAGGACGCGGCCCAGGTAGGCCCAGTCGTCGACGAGCGGCAGATCAGCGGGCTGGTGATCGGCGAAGGCGGTACGGAAACCGTCGAGGAAACCGGCTGGGTAGTCGCCGCCGAACCGAGCCATGTTCGCGGCGTCGCCGTAGGGGCATCCGGAATAGCTGAACTCCCAGTCCAGCACCGCGTCCACCCGCCAGCCGCTACGCGTGCGGGTCACCAGAATGTTCTTGGGGTTGATGTCCGCGTGCACCAATCGGGTGTGATCATCGATGCTGACCAGAGCGGGGGCGTGGGCCGTGCACAGGTCCACCCAGGCCTGCCGCGTGCCGTGGTCCAGACGGGTCTCGGGAGTAGCGGCCATGCAGGTCTCGGCGACCTCGGGCAACTGCTGGGACCACGGGCGTTCCGCACGGACGGACAGATACTCATCAGCGAAGAAGCCCCGGCGATCGAGCGTCACCGCGCCGATTCCCGCTACCACACGCCCCACCTCGGCGCCGAGATCACCCAGGGATGTCCCGCTGAGCTCCTCCTCGGAAAGCACGTGGCCTGAGCGGTGTCCCCGAGATGTATTCCAGGACCATGGCCGGACGTGTGCCGTCACCCATCGCCGCGGATGCCGTGACGATTAGCACCTGGGGGACCGGCACGTGCCGGCGGGCCACCGCAATGACTGCGGCTTCGACGGCGGGGGCCGCTCCGCCGAGCCGGGCGACGACCTGGCCGTCGGTCAGCGTGAGCAGGCATGTCTCGTGCGAGAACCCGCCCGCCAACGTTGTCGTCCCCACCACGGCGCTGCCAAGCGCCGCAGCGATGCCGTCAACCTCCTCTGGCTGCACTGGCCCAGTCTGGCGTAGCCAACGCGTACGGCGTCCTCCCCATACGGAGTAGCACCGCAATGCCCCACCGTCACTATCCCGGTGGTGCCCAACTCACTGACACAGCCTTCCAGTGCGGTCCGGTGTGTCCGTTCGCACAGCAGTCGGGCCCGCTGCGAACTGGTCTCGGCCGTATCGGGCAGCGCCGCGCGTTCGTCCTTCGTCAGCTTGGCCTCGGCCGAGCAGCATGCGCGCAGCGGCATCGCCATGAACCCCGACGGTAAAGCTCGGCGGACGGTCGTAGCGATTGCCATGCCGTAGCCGCAACCCGACGGCCAGACAGGTGAGCGCCCCCACGCCCTACCGAACGTGTAGCGCTTCTTGTCGCTGTGGGCGGGGGCGTAGGCGCGCGTTCAGACGTGTGTGCGGCATGGGCATTTGGTAGGCACGCCCTCCTATACGTGCAGGTCAGGTGGTGTGCCTAAGAAATGCCTATGGCGGCTGGCTGCATGAGAGCTCCCGAACCACTGCGGATCGAAGGAGCCTCACGATGGTCAGTCCTGATTACCCTCGCCCGAACCAGAGCAACCCCGGTGCACCTGAAGACGGCCCGCAACGGCGTCGCCGGACACGCCAGAGGCCGTCTTCTTCGCTGCAGACGGTGGCCTCGACGTTCTACCTGCTGACCGCCGGCCCCAACCCCATCACCCTCGACGGCAGGGCCATCGGGCACGGATTGCCGCGCCGGCCGATCCCGCTGGGGGAACTGCGCGCGATCCTGTTGCACCCGGCGACCGGGCGGGCGTGCCGGGACGCGGCGTGGCGGCACCTGATCAACCAGGCCCGCTCCCAGCGTCCGGCCTGGACGATCGCCGCCGCTGGCGTCGCCCTGCCCGCGTTGCGGAAGATGGCCACCGATCTCGCCGAGGGCTACGGCGGTGACGCGGCCGACATCGACTCGGCCGTGCTGACCGGGTTCCTGGAGGGCCTGCGCCGGATCGAGGTCGACCGGCCGGGGGTGATCACCCGGTTGCGGTGGTGCGCCTACCGGGCCGGGATCACCATCCGGTACACCCGCGACGGTCTCATGCCCATGTCCCTCCCGCCGGCGGAGTCGCAGCCGCCGCCCGTGCCGTGGGGTCACCCGGACCTGATCTTGTTCGACGCGGTCGCCAAGGGCGTCCTTTCGCCGCTGCAGGCCGAGCTGATCGGCCGCAGCCGGCTCGAAGACCTCACCCTCAAGGACGCCGCCGCCGAACTCGGCATCGCCTACGAGGCGGCGTGCAAGGCACGGCAGCGCGGTGAGGCCCGGCTGGTCGCCGCGATGAAGAACGGTGATGTCGAACATCGCCTGTCCGCTCACCGACCCAATCCCGGTCTTCACAAGGCGAGCGGAGGAAACCTCGAGCAGGGGCGGGTGCGGGGCCGATCCACCATCTCGGACGGCACACCCGACACGGATGGATCCGCCAAGGACCCCAACGAGGAAGGAGCCTTCTGCACGGGTCCCGCACCCCACCCCACCCCCAACCCCGCCGCCTCACCGGAGGCCACCCCCGCCCGGGGCGTACGCCGTCGGTATCGGGACGCTGGCCGGCGCCACTACCGGGGACCCCGGACCTGCACCCGCCGTCCCGGAGACGGCCGAGCCCGGCGACCCGACGGCGATGCGTCATGAACCGCCCATCCCGCCCCGCCTCGCGCGTGGCTGGCGTCGTCTTGGCCGCCGGGTGCGCGGTGGTGGTGATGGCCGCTGCCGCGGTCGTCATCGCCACGGCCCCGGCTGCCGAGGCCGCGGCCTACGCGGTGGCCAAGGATCTGAACGCGGTGATCGGCAACATCACCAGGTGGCTGGTGGGGATGCTGGTCGCGCTGGCCACGTTGTTCTTGACGATCGGCGGGGTCCGGTACCTGCTGGCCGGTGGTGACCCCGGGGAGGTCGCCAAGGCCAAGGACACCCTGAAGTACGCCGCGATCGGTTACGGCGTCGCTGTGCTGGCCCCGGTGCTGGTGCAGATCCTCAAAGGCTTCGTCGGGGCGTGAGCGCGATGCGAACGCTCCTGCCCGCCTGGACCAAGGCCCTGCTCATAATCGCCGCTGCCGGGCTGGCCGCCACCGCGGTCACCGGCACTACCGGTGCTGCGCACGCCCACACGCTTACGGGCGCGCGTCAGATGGCGGCCACTCCGTCGCCGACCCCCTCACCACCCTCGGCGCCTTCCTCGGCCCCGGCCACGGCTCCGGCCGCACCGAGCTCGACCACCACGCCTGCGACCGTTCCGCCGCCGGTCTCCTCGACACCCGCGCCTGCACCCGGCCAGGGCCCGTCGACGGGACCGGCCGGCGGGTCGGGTGGGTGCGGGTTCTTCGACCTGGGGTGTGAGTTCGGTCAGGCGGTCAACGGGTTCTTCCGCGGCCTGGTCTCCTACGCCCTCAACCCGGTGTTCCGGTTCCTGGCCCGCTCGGTCCTGTCCACCCCGCGCGTCGACCAGATGGGCCGTGTCCACAGCCTGTGGACAACCTCGGCCTGGATCGCCGACACCAGCTTCGTCCTCCTGGTGCTCCTCGGCGGCTTGTTCATCATGGGTCACCAGACCCTGCAGACGTCCTTCACTGCCAAGGATCTCGGTCCGCGCCTGGTGGTCGCGATCGTCGCGGCGAACATGAACCTGCCGCTGATCGGGCAGGCCATCGAGTTCGCCAACGCGCTTTCTCAGACGTTCATGGGGCGTGGCGTCGATGAGGCCCAGGCGGCCAACACGCTCAAGGGCCTGATCCTGCACGCCCTGACCGACGCCACCGACCCCTTCACCGGCCTGCTGGCGTTGGTCGCCGTGATCGCCGGTCTGGTGGTGCTGTTCACCTTCGCGATCCGGGTCATGCTGCTGGTGCTGCTGACCGCCGCCGCGCCACTCGCGCTGGCCTGCCACGCCCTCCCGCAGGCAGAGGGACTGGCCCGGATGTGGTGGCGCGCCGTCGCCGGGGTGCTGGCGATCCAGGTCGCCCAGGCCCTGGTGCTGGCCACCGCGCTGCGGGTGTTCTTCACCTCCGACCAAACCGACCTGTTCGGCGCCCGGTCCGGCAGGGGCACGTTCGACCTGATCTTGGTGATCTGCCTGCTGTACATCCTGGCGCGGATCCCGTTCTGGGTCTCCCAGATGATCTTCCGCGGTGGCCTGGGCCGCAGCCCCATCGTCCGGGCAGCCCGCACCATCGCAGCGCTTCTGATCTTCCGCAACGTGGGTGCGCTCAAGGCCGGCCGCGCGGCCGGCGGACCGCGTCGGCCTCCGAGGCTGCCCCCGCCCCCACCGAATCTGCCGCCGCCTGTGCCGCCGTCGAATCCGCCGACGTGGGTGCAGCCGCAACTGCCGTTTCCGCCTTCACCACCGGCCGGCGGGACCCAGTTGCAGCTGCCGATCACGCCACCACCCCAGTCCGCCACGCCCTCCCCGGGGTGGACACAGCTTCGGCTGCCCGCCACCTCGGGCAGGCCATCGCGCTGGCAGCAGACCGCGCTGCCGATCCGTCCCCGCTACACCCAGACCCGGCTGCCCGCCCCACCCGCGCGGGGCCACACCCAGCCGGAACTGCCCCTGCATTTCCCGCCACCGGGCAGCCCACAGGCCGGCCGCTCCCCGCGTCGCCTCGCCGATACCGCGGCGCTGCGCGACGCCGAAGCCCGCGCCCAAGCCAGCACGACCGTTCCGTCTTCGAACCCGTGGAGGAACCGATGAGCACGCCGTATTCGGTGACGATCCCCGCCGACATCGAAAAGCCCGACCGGGTGCTGGCGAACTTCACCGCCCGCCAGCTCGCCATCCTCACCCCCGCCGTCGCGTTGGTGTGGGCCCTGTACCTGGGCACCGCTAACGTCCTGCCGTTGCCGGTCTTCGCGGTACTCGTCGTGGTGGTCCTCGGGGTGGCGGCGGCGCTCGCGCTGGTCGAACGTGACGGCATCCCCCTGGACCGCCTCCTGGCCTACGCGATCAGACAGGCCAGTCAGCCGTGTCGCCTCGTGGTCGCCCCCGATGGGGTCCCCGCGCTGCCCGCCTGGGCCACCGCCCCGGACCAAGCGTCGCCGCTTCCGGCACCGCTGCGGTTGCCGGCCCGCGCGATCCGCGCCGACGGAGCCATCAGCCTCGGCGGTGAGGGCGTTGCGGTCATCATCGCCTGCACCACCGTCAGCTTCGCCCTGCGCACCCCCGGCGAGCAGGCCGCCCTGGTCGGTGCGTTCGGCGGCTGGCTAAATTCCCTCACCGGCCCGGCGCAAATCCTGGTCCACGCCCAGCCGGTCAACCTGACCCCTGCGATCAGCCTGCTGCGGGAGCGTGCCGCCGGACTGCCTCACCCGGCGCTGGAGGCCGCCGCCCACGACCACGCCGGCTTCCTCACCGAGCTGGCCACCACCCGCGAACTGCTGGACCGCCAGGTCCTCATCGTGCTCCGCGAACCTTACGGCCCCACCGAGACCGGCTCGAACGGGCGGGGGAGACGCAATGCCGACGGAGCAGCCCAGCGTGTGCTCCGGCGCGCCGAGCAGACCACACGGGCGCTGGCCGCCGCCGGGATCAACGCCTACCTCCTGGACGGCGCCCAGACCGCGGCCGTGCTCGCGGCAGCCGCCGACCCGACCGCCCCACCCATGGACTTCGGCCAGGCCGCCCCCGAGGCGCCCATCACCACGACGACGGCCGGGGGCACGCGATGAGCGCACGACGCCTGCGGGCCCGCACCCGTACCGCCGCCGAACCTGCGGCCGCCCCGTCACCGATCGGGCCGCCGGGCATCGCGGTGCAACCGCGCCGCCTGGACCTGGGGGAGGGGGTCTGCGCATCGCTGCTAGTCACGGGGTATCCGCGCGAGGTCGGCCTCGGCTGGCTCGAACCGCTGCTGACCTACCCGGGCCGTCTGGACGTCGCCGTGCATGTCGAGCCGATCCCGCCTCAGTTGGCCGCGACCCGGCTGCGCCGCCAGCTCGCCCGCCTCGAGGCAGGTGCCCGCTCGGACTTCGAGCACGGCCGGCTGGTCGACTTCGGCGCCGACACCGCCGCCGGCGACGCCCAAGACCTGGCCGCCCGCCTGGCCCGCAGCGAAGTGCGGCTGTTCCGCGTCGGCCTGACCCTCACCATCCACGCCCACACCACCGCCCAGCTCGACGATGAGATCGCCCGGGTCCGGGCCCTGGCCGCGGGTCTGCTCATCGATGCCAAACCCGCCACGTTCCGATCGCTGCAGGGCTGGATCACCACCCTGCCCCTCGGCGTCGACCTGCTCGACGTCAAGCGCACCTTCGACACCAGCGCGCTGGCAGCAGCGTTCCCGTTCACCTCACCGGACCTGCACGCCGACCTCGGCGAACACGCCGTCCTGTACGGGGTGAACGCCGCCTCCTCGTCGCTGGTGATGTGGGACCGGTTCACCTGCGACAACCACAACTCCGTCATCCTCGCCCGCTCGGGGGCGGGCAAGTCCTACCTGGCCAAGCTCGACATCCTGCGGTCGCTGTTCACCGGCGTCGAGGTCTGCGTCATCGACCCGGAAAACGAATACGAACGCCTCGCCCACGCGGTCGGCGGCGCACACATCGCCCTCGGCGCCCTGGGCGTTCGGCTGAACCCGTTCGACCTGCCACCCGGCGCGCACCGCAGCAGCGGGGACGCGTTGATGAGGCGGGCGTTGTTCATCCACACCTTCATCTCCGTCCTGCTGGAGACCCCGCTCACTCCCGCCGACCGTGCGGCGTTGGACCGGGCGATCGTCGCGGCCTACCACGGCAAGGGGCTGACCGCCGACCCGCGCACGTGGACCCGCCAGCCCCCGGTCCTCGCCGACCTCGCCCACACCCTTCAGACCGACGGTGACCCGGCGGCCGGTGAGCTGGCCGCCCGGCTGGCCCCGTACGTGACCGGGACCTGGCGACAGCTGTTCGACGGCCCCACCACCACCCGCCCCGACTCCCACCTCATCGTCTTCTCCCTCCGGGACCTGCCCGAGGAGCTCAAGACCGTCGGCACGCTCCTCACCCTCGATGCCGTCTGGCGCCGCGTCACCGACCCCAGCACTCGTAGGCCCCGCCTGGTGGTGGTCGACGAAGGCTGGCTGCTGATGCGCCAGCCCGAAGGCGCCCGCTTCCTGTTCCGCATGGCCAAAGCCAGCCGCAAACACTGGGCCGGCCTGTCCGTGATCACCCAAGACGCCGCCGACGTCCTGGGCTCCGACCTCGGCCAGGCCGTCGTCGCCAACGCCGCCACCCAGATCTTGTTGCGCCAAGCCCCCCAGGCCCTGGACCAGATCACCGAGGCGTTCAACCTCACCGACGGCGAACGCCAACTGCTGGCCTCAGCCCACCGCGGCCAAGGACTGCTCGCCGCTGGCTCCGATCGCGTCGCCTTCGACGTCGTGGCCAGCCCCGCCGAACACGCCCTGGCCACCACCGACCCGAAGTTCCTCGCAGAACTTTCCGGTCACCAGCCCACTGGGGTCTTCACCGGCCCCGGCTCGCCTCGCAGCGGATCGTACGCGCTGCCTGATGAGGAGGACGACGACCTATGAACGCCCCGCATATCCTCGCCGGACACATCCAGGCGCCCGAAGCCGTTCCAGCTCACCCGCGCGGCGACTCGCCGCTCGGGCAGCTCCTCACCGACCCGCTCGGCACACTCACCCGATTGGGGCAGCAGACCGGCCACTTCCTCATCACTCACCTGCCGGTCACGGCCCCGGCCGCGGTCGGCGCGATCGTTCTGATCCTCGCCGCACGCGTCCTGCTGAGCCGGTGGCAGCACCGCCGGCTCCTTGACGGCGCACAGCTGGTGCAGATGCGGGTGCCGCCCCAGGTCGACGCCTCCGCTGCCGCGACGTTCTGGGCGAACCTGATCGGGCTGTTGCGCCCCCGCTGGCGGCGCTGGGTCTTCGGGCAGCCGCACATCTGCTTCGAGTACCACTGGGACGGGCCCGAACTCGGCATCCAGGTCTGGGTGTCCGGGGCGGTCCCGGCCATGCTGGTCGCCCGCGCCATCGAAGCGGCCTGGCCGGCCGCCCGCACCACCATCACCACCCCCACCGACCTCATCCCCACGGGCGCCGTCGCGACCGGCGGGACGCTCCGGCTCGCCCGACCCGACCACCACCCCATCGCCACCGGCCACAAAGACGACCCGCTCCGGGCCCTGCTCGGCGCCGCCACCGGCATCACCGGCGGGCAGCGGGCGGTGGTGCAGGTGCTGGCCCGTCCCATCACCGGGCGGCGTCTGGCACGCGCGCACCGCGCCGCCGCCCACCTGCGCGGCACCACCCAGCCCACACTGACCGGGCGGCTCCTGGACCTGCTCACCCCCGGCCCACCTGCTCGACCGGCCCGGCCGGGCACTGTCGCGGCGGCGCATCCCGAACGCGCCGGAGAGATCAAGGCGATTCTCGACAAGGCCGCCCAGCCACGCTTCGCCGTCACCATCCGATACGCCGCAGCCACCACCCACGCCGAGGAAGTCCAGGCGGCGCGGGCATGGGCACGCGGCCGGGCACACGCACTCGCGTCAGCGTTCGCGGTCTTCGCCGGCCGGAACTACTTCGACCGGCACCGCCTCCACCACCCCACCCAGACGCTGAACCAGCGGCGACTGGGCTGGGGAGACCTGCTGTCGGTCGCCGAACTCGCCGCGATCGCGCACCTGCCGCATGACCCCGCGGTGCCCGGCCTGTCTAGGGCCGGCGCGAACTCAGTTCCCCCGCCACCGAACGTGCCGACCGGCGGGAAGGGCAGCAAACCGCTCGGGGACGCCGACGCCGGACCCGCCCGCCCCATCGCACTGCGCGTCACCGACGCGCGCCAGCACCTGCACGTCCTTGGCGCGACCGGGGCGGGCAAGTCCACGCTGATCGCCCAGATGATCCTTACCGACGCCGGCGCGGGGCGAGCGGTAGTGGTGATCGACCCGCGCGGGGACCTGATCAACGACCTGCTCGACCGGCTTCCCGAACAGGCCGCCGACCGGGTCTGGCTGATCGACCCCGACACCACGCCACCCCCCGCCCTCGGAGTCCTCGCCGGCAAGGACGCGAACCTGGCCTCGGACAACCTGGTCGGGATCTTCGCCCGGATCTTCGCCGACTCCTGGGGGCCACGCACCGACGACATCCTCCGATCCGCCGTCCTGACCCTCCAGCAGACCCCCGGCGCGACCCTGGCCGACATTCCCCGGCTGCTGACCGACGAGGCCTACCGGCTCCGCGCGACCGGGCGCCTGCGCGATGAGGTCCTCGCCGGGTTCTGGGCCTGGTACACCGGCCTATCCCCCGAGGCACGCGCGGCGGCGATCGGGCCGGTGATGAACAAACTCCGCCACTTCCTGCTCCGCCCCTTCGTCCGCGCCGTGGTCGGCGCCCACGGCCCGGGCCTCGACACCGACCACCTCCTCAACACCGGCGGCATCCTCCTCGTCCGGGTCCCCAAAGGCACGCTCGGAGACGACACCGCCCGGCTACTCGGCTCCTTCGTCATCGCCAAAGTCTGGGAAGCCACCACCCGCCGCGCCCGCCAACCCGAAGCAACCCGCCGCGATGCCGCCCTGTATGTGGATGAGGCGCACAGCTTCCTCAACCTGCCCCACGGACTCGAGGAGATGCTCGCCGAAGCCCGCGCTCACCGGCTGTCCATCGTCCTCGCGCACCAGAACCTGGCCCAGTTCCCCGCCGGGATGCGCGAGGCGGTCGCCGCCAACGCCCGCAACAAAATCATCTTCTCGATCTCCGCCCACGACGCCCGCCAACTCGCCACCGTCACCGCACCGAACCTCACGGCCCATGATCTGGCGAACCTGGCCGCCTACCAGGCCGCCGCCCGCCTCATCGTGCACAACACCGAAACACCCGCGTTCACCTTCACCACCCGGCCCCTGCCCAACCCGGCACCCGGCCGCGCCGACCTACTGCGCCAAGCCGCAGGTGTGAACGCGAAGAGTACCCGGCAGCGCCTGGAGATCCACGACCCCCGCCGCGACCCTGCGTCTTCGGACGGCACGTCGGATGAGTCCATGCCCACGACCGTGCCGCAGAGCGACGCCCCATCGGCACAACCCCCGTCCTGACCCCGCGCCCGGCTTCCGCCCGAGCCCATGTCCACGAGGAAGGAGCACCATCCCATGACGGCACCGAAGAACAGACCCCGGCCACGCACCACCTACGTGGGGTCGGGTCGGACCCGCCTGTCGGCCCGCCCGCAGGTCACCCCCGAACTGATCGCCTCTTTGGCCACCCGCCTGACCGAACGCGACCGCTGGCTGCTGGAGATCCTCCACGAGCACCGCGTGCTGACCACCCACCAGATCCGCGAGCTGGCCTTCCCCTCCATCAGCACCACCACCCACCGCCTCCTGGCGCTGTGGCAGCTGCGGGCCGTCGAACGGTTCCGCCCCGCCCGGGCCACCGGCTCCGCGCCCATGCACTACGTCCTGGGCCCGTCCGGCGCCGCCGTGCTCGCCGCCCGCCGCGGACTGACCGTGGCCCAGTTCGGGTACCGCATCGACACCACACTGGCCATCGCCCACTCCGACAAGGCCACGCACCTGGTCGGCTGCAACGGCCTGTTCACCGCCCTGGCCGCCCACGCCCGCACCCACCCCGACACCGAATTGGCCGCCTGGTGGTCCGAACGCCGCTGCCAGAGCGCCTGGGGAAAGACCGTCCGGCCCGACGGGTTCGGGCGCTGGCGACAAGACGGCCGTCAGGTCGACTTCTTCGTCGAATACGACACCGGCACAGAACCCCTGCACCGCCTCCTCGGCAAGATCGCCGACTACGGCTGCCTGACCGACCTGACCGGCATCAGCACGCCCGTCCTGTTCGCGCTGCATGCCCAGGCCCGCGAAGAGCACCTGCACGACCGGATCACTACCAGGACGCCACTGATCGCCACCGCCACACCCGCCGTCCTGGGCGAGGAAGGCGGACCGGCCGGGAAGGTCTGGCGGACCATCGGCGCGCAATCCCGGCGGCGGCTCATCGACCTGGCCGGAGGCGCGCAGTGAACCGCGGACTGCTCCTGGCCGGCGCCGCCGGACTCGTGCTCGTGCTGGTCTGCCTGACCTGGTCCACCCGCCGCCCCACGCGACCAGCCCACACCCCGCACGGCACGTCTCCTCGTGCACCAGCGGGCGCGACGGCATCGCGGTGGTCCCGTACGGCGCGAGACGCCGGACGCCTGCTGCCGTTCCCACCCGAACAGATCAGCCAAGCCGCAAGGCTCGCGGAAACCTTCGCCGCGGCTTACAGCACCCACCGCTACAACGAGTCTCCCGCGGAATACCTTCAGCGGCTCGCGCCGATGATGAGTCCCTCGCTGCGCGCCGTCCTCGAACGCGCCGCCGCCGATCCGGCTGTCGTGGTGCAGCGGCAACGCGTCCAGGAAGTCTGCGTCGGCGAGGCCCGGGCCGAAGCGATCCGGGAACTGGGGTCTGCCTCGATCACCTTCGTGGTCACCGTGACCGAGCACATCACCACCGCCTACGCCACCCGGCAGGACACCGTCCGCTACGCCATCACCCTCGTCCCCACCACCGGTGGTGGCTGGAAGGTGTACGACGTCGAACTCGCCGCCACCGGGCAGGCCGGCGACTCAGACGGAGGTATCCCATGACGGCCGCATCGCCCAGGGCCGGGGCTACGGACACCGGGTCGGCGCAGACGATCCTCGTGATCGCCGTCGCGGCGCTGCTGGGTTTGCCTGTCCTGTTCGGCGCGGCCTTACTCGGACACCGTGATGGCGCCCAGGCCGCATGCGGCCAGCGGGCGATGCCGCAGCCCGGCATCGCACCCGCCGCCACCGGCGACATCCCCGCCGTCTACCTGCGCCTATACCAGGCCGCAGGGCAGCGCTACGGGATCCCGTGGAACCTGCTCGCCGCCATCGGCAAGACCGAATCCGACCACGGCCGCGACACCAGCCCCGGCGTCCATTCGGGCGCGAACTCGGCGGGAGCGGCCGGGCCGATGCAGATCGGCGTCGGCGGCCGGGCCGGGAACAACTGGGGCGGCACGCCCCGCCACCCCGCTGGCCAGCACACCGGCGGCGTCGGCATCGACGGCAACGGCGACGGCTGGGTCGACGTCCACGCCCCCGCCGACGCCATCCCCGGCGCCGCACGGTTCCTGCTCGCCCACGGCGCACCCACCCACCTGGACCGTGCGGTGTTCGCCTACAACCCCGACCCCGCCTACGTCCGGCACGTCATGGCCCAAGCCGCCCGCTACGCCACCGCCAACAGCCCCGCCATCACCGACCCGGGAACCGGCCCACAGGCGTGCCCGGGGGACGTGGACGCGTTCGCGGGCGCGCCGGGCGGCGTGCCTGGGACCGTCATCGCCTACGCCCGCGCCCAAATCGGCAAACCGTATGTCTCCGGCGGCACCGGGCCGGACGGGTTCGACTGCTCGGGGTTGGCGATGATGGCCTACCGCGCCGCCCGCATCACGATCCCTCGCCTGTCGGATGCCCAGTACTGGTTCGGCACGCACATCCCCGCCGGAACCGAACAGCCCGGCGACCTGGTCTTCTTCGACTACAAGCCCGGCCACACCGGACCCGGCCACGTCGGCATCGTCGAAAACCCCGCCACCGGAATCATGATCGTCGCGCCCCACACCGGCGCGCGCGTCCGCATCCAGTCGTACAAGACCTATCCCGGAGGCGCTGTCGGGTTCACCCGCCCTTATGACAGGTTCAGGAAATCTGAAGCCTCTTCGGGCGGTACCTCGAGCGCGGGAGACGGTCGGTGACCCTGCCGGATGAGCATCCGCGTGGGTCGCATTCGATCGGCTGATACGATTCCGCCGCCTGACGGTGGTCACGGACTCGGTCGCGGCATCCGGCCGCCCGGTCGGTGGCCTAGCCACGTTCGGTGAACGGTTCCACGGGCCCAGGTTGATTCGCTGCTTGCCTCGCCCGACGTCGTGCACGCACGCCCACGCCTGCCCACGGGGCGGGTAGCCGGGCCTTGACGTGCGTGGGTGAGCCGAGCCTGGATCGACGCCTATCGTCACCACGCCACCGGGCCCGTTCGTCTCCGCGCAGACGAACGGCTCGTTGGAGTAGGACGGGCCAGGCTCCAGCAGCCCCCTCGTGTGCTGGTGCCTGGCCTGTCCGGTCCTTTTGGTCCCTCATCAACCGCGTCCGGCAGCGTAGCCGGGCCGTACGGCGGGCAGGTGCGCGATCAGCGCCCGTACGTGGTCGCCGGTCTGCGGTGGCGATGGCATGCGGGCGAGTACCCTCCGGCCGGCGAGTCTGCGGCCCGCGAGATGAAACGAGTGCTCCGGTCGGCGCGGCGCGCCGACGGCTCAGCCGACGCGTCTGGGCGTTGCCACGTTGCCCGGGGACCAGGACGGCGCTGCCCGGGGTGGTGCTCGCATCGGCGTGCGCGTGATGGAGGGATAGGTGCCGGTGGGCGGGATCGCTGGCCCGTATCGGTGACAGGCGGCGGGCGCCCAGTTCGGTGGTGGGTGTCGTCGGCCCGATCGGGGGGAGGGAGATCGGGGACGAGGTGTCCCGGGGTCGGTGCGGCAGCGCGTTGCACAGGTCATGGTCGAGCCTCCTTGTGTGGCTTTGAGGAGTGCCGGTCATTGCTGGGCGGGCCACCAGCGGTATCCGGTGTTCCCTCGGCGGTCGGGGCCGGTGCGTTCGCCCGGTTTGCGGGTTGCCGTGCCGTCATCGGCGAGGGCGGTGAGGACACGGACCGCAGTGGAGTAGCCGACCTTTGCCGCGCGGGCGATTTCGGCGGCGGTCGAGCCGGGGTTGGCCTGCAACGCCGCTGTCACGGCGTAAGGGGCGTACGCCCTGGGCGGCAGGTCGTTCAGGCCTAGGAAACGCCGCACCATCTGGTTGGGGGTGTCGCCGGGGCGGGCGTGCTGTTGGAGGCAGGCGAGGACTTCATCGTCGATACGGATCGTTCTCATCAGTGTCTCGGTTCTTTGAGGTAGCAGTCGGTGGGCCACTGGCGTGGGCGTCCGTTCCGGCATGAACGTCGTGGTGAGGGCCGCCGCAGGCGGCCGGTGTGCTCTTGGTGCGAGATGGCCTGGAAGGAGTCGATGCCGGCCGAGGTGGTGGCGAAGACCTTGGTGGGGATGGGCCGGGCACCAGCAGCCCCCTCGTGTGCTGGTGCCCGGCCCGCCCCCGGTCTGCGGCCGGTGCGATTTCACCCGGTGATGGCGTGCAAGGCGGTGGTGTAGGCATCGGCCAGGTTCTGCTGAAGGCCGTGTGCCGGTGCGCCACAGGGAACGTCGACCCGGCAGTCGGGATCCTGCGCGCAGCATTCGCTGTCCAGATGCCGGTAGTAGGCCGCGTCTCGTAGCGCGGAGGTGATGGCGGGCAGGTGGATGATCAGCGGCTCGATCGCCGAGGCGAACTCGGTGGCGATGGTGACGACGCGCGAGGTGAGGCCTTCGATGACTGCCTGGCTGACTTCCACATCGCGGGCCGAGGCGAGGTGCTCGATCGCCTCGGTCAGGGCACGGTGGTGGTTCGCTATCGGTTCGGTGCGTGCGGCCTCGCCGGGGAACAGCCAGACCAGGTCAGGCGCGGTGGTCACATCGGCCTCCGAGGGTCGATGGCCGGGTAGGTGCCGGTGGGCGGGATAGCCGGGCCGGTGGCAGGCGGCGGGGTGGCCGGGCCGCTGGTGGGTGTTGTGGGCCCGGGCGGGGGGAGCGGGACGACTTCCAGAACGTGGGTGTCGTGGTAGAAGTGCCGGGCCGCCTCGAGGTTGGCGATGGCCTGGGCGTCGGTGAAGGGGCACTCGCTACGGGGGATGACGTTTTCGAGCAGGAGACGGCGCGCGGCCTCGCGGGTGCGAACCAGCGCGGTTACGGCGTCGACGTGGGCGTGTTCGATGTGGTTGGTCAGGGTGGTCCACCAGCGGGCGTAGGCCTGCAGGTGCGCGACCTCGGCAACGGCCGGGCCGAGGTCAGGTGCGGCGACGCGCAGTTGGCCGATGAGCCGGGTGCATGCCTCCTCGGCGGCGTCTTTGGCGTTGTCGCGCAAGGTGAACAGATGCTGGGCGAAAGGCTGCATCGCTTCTCCCCTTGTTCGTGGATGGGTGTTCGGCCCGCACCGGGGACCGGGCGGGGCGGGAGCGTGGCGTGTCTCGATGCGCCGACACAAGTCGACCGGGAAACCCGGCTCCGCCAGCACGGGGGTTTCGTGTGCCCGGGCGGTGTGGTGGTCACCCGGCGGGCGCGATAGAGGCCGAGCCGGTGACGGTGGCCGGGTCGAGTGCGGTGGTGTCGTTGTAGAACAGGCGGGCGGCGTCGGTGCGGGCCAGGGATTGGGCGTGTTGGTGCGCCGGTGTGTGCGGGCCCGGGCCGCGTAGCACAGCGCGGTAGGCGGCCTGGCGTACCCGGGTCAGGGCGGTGACGGGGTCAAGGCCGCCGTGTTCGATGTGGTCGGTCACGGCCATCCACCAGTGGGCGTAGGACTGGTTGACCGTGACGTCGGCGACGGTCTCGGCGAGGTCATCGTCGGCCTCCTCCAGGAGGCGGATCAGGCGGCCGCGTGTGTTACCGGCGGCTTCGAGTGCCTCGTCGCGGAGGTGGAACAGGTATTGCGTGAACTCGTTCATCTGTGACTCCTGTGCGTCAGTGGCCCGGTGTGCGGCACCGGTAGTGGGTGGTGATGGCGTGACCTGTCCGGGGCGGCGTGCTGGCGCAGGGCCGCCCCGGCGGGGTGGTCAGGTGGCGGCCAGGGCACGGGCGGCGGCGCGGCCGATGGTGGCGGCGGTCTCGGCGGGGTCGGTCAGGGTGACCACGTGCGCGCCGTCCATTGGATGGCTCGTCTTGTCGGGGGTGAGCCACAGCACGGCGCACCCGGCGCGGGTCAGGCGGGTGATGCGTTGCTGGCCGTCGGGTAGTTCGTCGCCTTTGAACAGCCCGTCGGAGACGATGACCAGCAGGCGGGCGGCACCGGGGCGGGTTAGGTCGAGGGCGGCGTCGAGAGCGTCGATGGCGTGGCAGAAGCGTTCGGTTCTGTCGGAGGCGGAGAACTCACTCACCTGGCGTGGGGTGCGTCCGGGGTGGGTGAGGGGACGGACGTGGTTGCCGAAGATGACGGTGGCCGAGCGGGCGTCGGGGATGTGGGCGGTGGCGCGGGCCAGGATCCAGGCGGCCGAGGCGACCGGTGCGGCGAACTTGCGCATGGATCCGGACACGTCGCAGGCGATAGCGACCCGCAGGGGAGGGGTGGGGACGTGTCGGCGGGTGGTGCGGGTGAAGGGTTCGGCGGTGGGGGTGGCCCCGGCGGCGCGCTGGGCGTCGGCGGCCAGCGCCCCGCGCATCCGCAACCGTCCGGGTGGGGTGGCCGAGGTGGTGGTGATGGTGACGCGTTCGCGGTGGGCAGCGGTTTTCAAATGGCGGGCGAGCTGACGCGCGGCCCCTTGCTCGGCGGTGGTGGGTGGGCGGGTGCCGGTGATCTGGGTTCTTCCGCCGCTGCCGAGCCCGTCCCCGCCGGGTTCACCGAACACTGCCCGTGCGGCGCGTTCCGCGCGCTGCCGGGCGTCGTTCTCCTCTCGGCGTTCCTTCGCCTTGGCCGGGCCGGAGGGTAGGGCGGGCGGGGCGTCGGCGGCGGCGATGGCGACGAGTGCGGCGGTGATCGCAGCGGCCAGAGGTGACGGCCGGCTCGACTCTCCGTCCTCTTTGCCTCGCTCGTCGTCGGGTGAAGGTGGGGGTGCGTCGGGATCGGTGCCGAGGATGGTGCACCACCGGCGGCCCAGCTCCAGCATCGTGGTGGCGTCGTCATCGGCGGTGCTGTGGGCGATGTGCCACAGGGCGGCCAGCGCACCCAATCGGCTGGCCCCGATCACCTCGGTGATGGTTGCCCTCAGCGCGGTGACCTCGTCGGCGTCCAGTACGTCGGCGTCGGCGCGGGCGAGTAGCAGGGCGGCGGCGCGCCCGGCCTGCCACGGCGTCATCGCCACCTGGGGAACCCCTGCCGTTTCCGCACTGCGGGCGGCGGTGCCCGACGTATCCGCTGCGGGGGTGGCCCTCGTGATGGCGTGGGCACCGGCGGGGGTGGTGGCCGCGCCGGACGTCGATGGCGGGGCGGCCGGTGGGGTGGTGAAGTCGGCGAGGATGAGCTGGCGGGTTGAGGCGCGTAGCCAGCGCCGGTCAGCGGGGCGCCGCCGCACCTGCGCGGCTTCGATCCGGGACTCCTCCAAGATTTTGGCCGCCTCGGCGTGGGCGGTGGGCGCCTCGCTGAGGGTAGTGGTCCAGGTCGAGTGGCGGGCGTGGGCGGCCTCGTGGACGAACACGCCCCATAGTGCGGGGTAGCGTTCCCGGTCCGAAGGGCGGCGCGGGTTGCAGGTGGCCGGGTTGTGACCGAGGTGGGTGCCATCCAGTTCGATGGTGGCCAGGGCGGGGATGAAACAGCCCGGTGAGCCGAGCCCGGCCCCGGGCGCGCAGGTGACGGTCAGGTCCTCGCGCCCGGTCAGGTGCGTGATCTGGTCGGTGAACGCGGCGGACAGTTTCAGCCACGCGCCGCTCGCGGTGGTGGGTTCGGGGCGGGTGGTGATCAGGTGCGCGGACATGACGGGCCCTTTCTTTCGCGTAGGTGACGGGCGGTGGTGGGTGACCGGCGGCGGGTCAGAGTTGGCGGCCCAGGGCGAGGGGTTTGATGGTGCGGCCGTAGACAGTGGCGATGACCTTGGCCACCTCGTCACGGTCTTCTTCTGGGGCGATACCGATCAGGTTCGCCACCGCCGCGTCGGTGCCCAGGACCCGGGTGATCTTTTGGTAGGCGATCAGTTCGCGTAGCTGCGGGGCCCACCCGATCAGCCCGGACTCGACCTGCGCGGCGAGGTTGCGGGCCACCCGGACCACGCGGTGATCGATCTTCAGGGTGCGGGCCAGGTCATAGTCGGTCGACACCTTGATCTGGGCGGCGAACCGGGAGGCGAGCGCCTCGGTGAGGACCGCGCCGTGAACGCCGGGGTTGTGCCCGGCGATCACATAGAAGCCGTCGGCGGCGGTGATGGTCTCGCCGGTGTGGGCTTTGACGGTGATCTGGCGGCGGCCGTCCATCGCCGGATACACCACCGCCAGCACCTTGGGGGAGATCAATGTGGCGTCGTCGATGAACAGGCACGCCCCCTCGGTCATCGCGGTTACCAGCGGCCCGTAGACGAACTCATACGCGCCCGCGCTGGTCTGGGTGTATTCGCCGACGAAATCAGCGACCGCCGTGTCTCCGTCCCCGGCCACCGTGATCAGGTCGGGGAAGGCCGCCTCGACCAGGGAGGTCTTTCCGGTGCCGGGTGGCCCGTACAACAGGGCCGCAACGCCCGCCTCGCGGAGTTTGCGCAACGCGGTCACGTCCGGCAGATCAGCCAGAGCGCGCGGGTGGTAGGTCTGCCCGTTCGGCCGCCGCACACCCCCACCCGCCTCCACCGCCGAGGCGTCCGCTGCCGCCGCGCCCGGCGTGCCTGTGCCAGAGGATGCCGTACGCGAGGATGGCGCGCCCGGCGTGGGCGGGGCGGGATGTGGGCGGCCCGGGACCGGCCCGCTTTTGGTGGCCTCGGCGGTGGTGGCAGTGGCGCGGAACCGGCGCGGTTTGGCCGTGGTCAGCTGCGCGTGACCACCGGCCACCAGCGTCTCCAACGCGTTGGCGACCGCACCAGCCGATCGCGCACCGACCGCCGTGGCGATCTGCCCTGGGGTGTACTCCTTGGCCGGGTCGGCCAGCAGGTGCGCGGCCACCTGACGGCGCAACTCGCCCTGTCCCAACCGGCCGGTCGGCGTACGCCGCACCGCGAACTCCATGGCCGACGTGGCCGATGGCGCGCCCGGCGGTGCGGCCGTGGTTCCGATGCCCGCTAGCGACGCGGGTGTGGTGGTGCTCAACGTGATCTCCCTCGACGCGTCGTGTCGGTTCCGGGGGGACCGCCCCGGGCGGGCGGACCGGCCCGAACGCGGCCGCCGCCCGCCCGGGGCGGATTCAGGCGGTCGCGGTGCCGGTAGCCGCACCGGCGGCGGACGTAGCGGATACGGGGGTGTCTTGTGTGGCGGCGAACCGGCGGGGCCGCTCACAGGTCTCGATGGCCTGCCCAAGCGCGGCCAACCGGTCCAGGGCGTTGGCGATGGCACCGGCCGAATGCCCGATCACCTTGCTGATCTCGTGCGGGGTGAACTCCTTGCCCGGGTGCGCCGCCAGATGCCCGGCAACCTTCTCCCGCAGCTGCCCCGGCGCGGCATGCGCCGCCCCCGACGCGCCACGCCGCCGCCGGTGCGCGGCGGTCCGAACCCGACGGCGGGCCTTACCGGAACCGGCGTAGAACGTCTCAGCTGCCGCCAGCACCGCCTCCCGGTCACCCGCCTGCAGGGCCGACAACGCACCGGCGACCGCCTCACCCAACGCGGTCAGGGCCTCGCGCGCATCGCTGACCGCCGCCGGATCCATCCCCTCACCCCCGTCCTCGACCTGCGCGGAAGTGACCTCCTCGATAGGCGGGGTACCGGTGTCCGGGGCGGGGTCGTCCGCCGGATCCGTGGCCGCGTCCTCCTCGCCGTCCGACCCGCCGTCGCCGTCGGTGGCGGGGGCGTCTCCGGTGGCCTCGTCCACCGGGCTCATTTCGGCGGGCGGGGCCGGGGCGGTGTCGTCATCGGACGCGGTGATGGTCACCTCCGGCCGGTCGGTGCCGGTGGTATCCGTGGCCGCCTCGGGTGCGGTGTCCGGGGTGCCGGTGGTGTCGGTGGCCGGGGTGGCGTTCCATGCGTCCGGGACGCGCTTGCCGTCGCGGTAGCCGCCCGGGATGCGGGTGGCGTGCCCGGCGGCCTCCAACTCGTTCAGGGCACGGCGGGCGGTGGGCTGGGACACCCCCGCCGCCGTGGCGATGGTCGCGGCCGACGCGCCTGGGTTGGCGTTCAGCGCGCCCCACACGGCCCCGGCCAACTCGACCGGGCCAACGGCCACGGTGGCGGCCCCGGTCGCCGTACCGGCCGTCTGAGCGCCGTTTACGACGTCATTAGCGGCGGTGTTTTCGGTGCCGGTGGTGCGGGTGTCGATGGCGGCCATTGGGCGGTCCTTTCAGATGGTGTCGGCACCGTTCATTTGGTGCCGTTTCCTGTCGCGTGGAGCTCGACCATTTCTCGACACCCGGTGTCCGCGCAATAGGGAAACGCTGGCTCCTCGGTTACCGGAACGGCTGGACCACCTAACCGCAACCACCTCGTGATCATGCGCTCTACCTCGGTAAACGTGCCGTAGTCAAGGATGGGCGGATGTCGCCGGGGACTGAACAGCCTCACCTTTTCCGTCCGCGCCGACGACCAGCCCTTAACGGCTGGAGTCCCTTACCTGCCCGGTATCAGGTCCGGCCGGTAATCGACTCGATCCGGAGACTTCACGCAATTACGAGGTCCAATGGAACCTAGCGCTACACCGAAACGCGAACTGATCAACGGGGGATGTGATGGACGTCAGTGGCGCCGGGAAAGCGGCCGGGCGCAATCACCCGACTGAGGCTTTTATCCGTTACGCCTGCCTGGATAATGCCCGCGATGTGACGCCCGCCGCGCGGACAGTGCCGCCCGTGGCCTGATCGACCACACCCATGCGCCGCTGCCGTTCGGACGGCGCGTGCCCTACGGGCGTGCCCGCTATGCGATGGCTTCCAGGACAGCGCACCCCCCGCGCATTACCGGCAATCCCGCAAACCGCGCCCGGGGGATGACACACGGCGCGCCATGGCGGCGCTGACGAGAGCAGTCCGCTACGTCCCGGGGCGTTCAGCCCCCGTCGGGGGTGGCGCGCCGACCATTGCCACGAACCAACCCCGAACGCGGTCTGCCCCGCCGCGTCGCCCCGGGAACGACAAACGACCCGGTCATCCCCGCGCGCGGCGGGGTGTGGACCGGGCCGATGTGTATGGGCGGCGTACCGTCCCCGCTAACTCGCCGGGGGCGGTAGGCCGTCCGTACGGGCGTGACTCACCCGATGGGGCCATGAGTGTCGCGGTGATGCCGACGGCGTCGGTGCGCCACACCCGGGCGGTGTGGCGCACCGGAACGGGGTCACGCGATGTCGGTACCGGCCGCGTCATCGAGCGCGGCGTAGCTCAGACAATGCGGGGCGCATGGTTCACCGGGCGCGGAATAGCATTCGGGGCATTCTTCGCCGATGGTTCCGGCGGCGGGCCGGAACACATGCACGGGCGCGGTGGCGGTGAACGTTTCCGGGCCGTTCGTGGTGGTGACGGTGATACGGCCGTCGGCGGTGGTGACCGGCGGGGCCATGACCGGGCGGGCACCGCCCAAAATGATGTCGTGTTGCCGGATGTTGGCGGCGTCGACGTGAATGAATTCGCCGTCGAATTGATCGGCCGTGACGGTCATCTCATCCCCCGTGGGAAGCGGTTCGTTTTGGTTGATGAATAATTCATACCCCGTTCGCCGGGGTTGCTAAACGCCATTCAGCGTTCGTTTAGAAGACTCTTTTTGAAGATTGTCGTGGGATGGTTAGGTCGACTTGCCGATCGAGATTCTAATGGGCAACTGAGCAGAGGCGTCGGCCGAATGCATGAATATCTAATGAAGGGTTTTTCTGAGGGCTGGTTTGGTGGTGGGCGGGTGGGTCGGTATCGGCGTGGCCAGGAGCCGTGGCGGCGGTCGCCCATCATTTGAGACAGGGGAGTTCTTTTATGAGTCGGACGACCCGTCGGTAGATGCAGATCGGCGCTGACCTGCGAGTTCTCCTTCATGCAGGGGTGCTGGCCTGGGCGGCAGGCCAACTGGCGCACGAGCTCGCCTCGTGGGCAGGCCGTGCCGGGCGCGACGTGTCCGCGTGGCGTCGGGATCCAGCCCGGCCGGCGAGAGCCCGCGACCGTGGGCGGCCTTCGCGGGCGGCAGTCATCGTCTGTTCAGCCGGATCGGTCATCCCCGGGCATCGTTGATTTCCGCCTAGCCATTGTCCATGGACCTCGTACGCATATACAAGGCGGGTAGCCGAGCAAGAGCTGTCAGCGCGTCGTCGCGGTCCATTCCGTGTCACCGAGAGCCCACGGCTGTGCGGCGGCGGAAGCAGCTTTCTAGGGGTCGAGATATGTTTATCGCCGCCGACTATCCGGCCGGATCGGCCACCTCCCGAATGTGCAGAGTTGATGGCCGCCTATCTATTGTTTCATGGGCCCCGCATGCGCTGACAAGTCGGCTTCCGGCTTACGCCATTTTACCCTCGCTCATTCCTGGTATTTCGCGAGGTCTTTGCGTGCTTGGCTCTCCAGGTCCGTACGGCCAAGGCTGTGGAACAGTGCAATGGCCTTCTCCAGGTCGCTGGTCGCCTTATCGCGGTGGCCTTCGGCGTGATGGCTTTTTGCCGATGCCTGTAGACAGCAGGCCCGCTGATAGTCATCGTGCGCGGCGCCGAAGAGGTCCGCGGCGATCGTGAGCGCCTCGATCGCGGCGTCATGACGGTGCAGGCGCTGGTAGGCCAGCCCGGCTTGGCGATGGAAGTAGGCGCGGAGCGGTTCGCGGCCGTCGGTGCTGAGGTCGAGTCCCTGCCGGCATAGGTCGAGGACGGCGTCGGGCTGGCCGGCGTGTAGGCGGGACTTGGCGAGCGAGTGCAGGGCCACGCAGACGTAGCGGGTGTTGCCCTGGCGGCGGGCGAGTTCGAGCGCTTCCTCGCAGCGGATGATCCCTTCGGCGTGCCGGCCGAGCCGGATCAGCGTTCCGCCCAGGACCCGCAGGCACAAGAACTCCGCGTGCGGATCGCCGGTCGTGCGCGCCAAGGCCAGGCCGCGTTCGGCGTCGGCTGATGAGGAGGGCAAGTCGCCGGTGGCGATGGTGCAGTAGGCGCGCAGCCCATAGGCGCGAGCAAGCCGCTGCAAGTCTTTCACCTGTTCCAGGGCGGTGACGCATCGTGCGACCAACGGCAACGCGGGGATCGGGTCGGCCCGGTCACCGGCCAGGGCGATGGCGGCCCGCAGCCACGCCCGGGCGGCGAACGCCGCCTCCCCGGAGGCCTCGGCGGCCTGCGCGATCGTGATCCACATGTGCTCGGCGTCGTCGTGGTAGCCGTGCAGGTGCAAGAACGCGGCCAGCCGCAGCGCCAGCTCCCGGGCCAGCTGATATCCATCAGGGAGGTCGCAGGCAGCCTCGACGGCGGCCAGCAGGTTCCGGCGTTCTGCCGCGAACCAGCTTTCCGCGGCGTCGGCGACCTGCTGCGCCAGGCTCGGCTGGACGCCGCGAGCCGCGAGCGGAGGGCGGGTCCGTGGGGGCGCGTGCAGGCCGCGCGGGATGGAGGCGTCGGCGATGTCGGCCAGTTCCAGCCACGCCCCCATCAGACGTTCGCGCGCGGCATCTGCGTCGGAATCGGTGGTGAGGAGTTCGGCGGCGTATTCGCGTATCAGGTCGTGGAAGCGGTAGCGCGGCTGGCCGAGTGGATCGACGCCGACGCTGGCCAGCAATGAGTGGCCGACGAGGGCATCGATCAGCGCACCGCTGGGTTCGCCGAGGATGACGTCACCGGCCCAGGCCGGGAACTCCCCGCTCCCGGCCAGCGCGAGCAGCCGAAACGCCCGCTGTGCCGCAGGCTCAAGGGTCTGGTAGCTGAGGGCGATGCTGGCGCGTACAGCCAGGTTCCCGGCGACCAGCTCATCGAGCCGGGTCTTTTCATCGGCCAGGCGGTGGGCGAGGTAGGCGATCGGCCACGACGGGCACGCGGCCAGACGCTCGGCGGCGATCCGGACCGCAAGCGGGAACCGCCCGCACGCCTCAATGACCGTACCGGCGGCCTCGGGATCGTCGCTCACCCGTTCGTGCCCGGCCAGGCGGGTCAGCAAGTGCAGCGCTTCGGCGCGATGGAGAGGTGCCAGGCTGATCGAGCGGCCTGTGGCGACGCCCGGCAGTAGGGCGCGGCTGGTGATGATGACGGCGCATCCGGCGGCACCAGGCAACAGCGGCTGGACCTGCTCCGGTGAGGCTGCGTCATCGAGCACGATCAGCATCCGCCGGTCCGCCAGCCGGGTCCGCAACAGCGCGGCGCGCTGGGCGAGCGTATGCGGAGTCGTCGATGCCGTCACGCCCAAGCCGTGCAGGACCTCACCCAGCAGCTCCGATGCCTTCCGTGGGGTCGGTGATGCTCCCGCGAGCCGCAGGTAGAGCTGGCCGTCGGGGTAGTCGTGGGCGACGGCGTGGGCGACCCGCACCGCCAGCGCGGTCTTCCCGACCCCGGGTGGTCCGCTGACTTCGGCTAGACGAGGCGCCCTGATCGGGGAGACTGGCGATAGCAATGCGATGAGCTCCGCCGCCTCGTCCTCCCGGCCGGTGAAGTCCGCCAGGTCCGCTGGGAGTTGACGCGGCAGCAGTTGGCTTGCCTTATGGAGCGCTGCCGGATCCGTAGTGGTTGGGAGTCGCAGCGCGGGGTCATTGGCCTGGATTCGGCGTCGCAGCGCACACAACTCAGGCCCGGGCTCGGCCCCTACGTGCGTGGTGAGGGCAGCTTGGGCTTCAGTGAAGGCCTGCAGCGCATCGGCCTGGAGGCCGCATCGGTGCAGGGCGAGCATCAGGTCGGCCCACAGCTGCTCGTTGTCCGGCTCGGCGGTGACGAGCGTTCGCAGCTCGGGCAGCAGTTCCCGATGCCGGCCCAATGCCAGATGGGCTCGCATCAACCCGTTGCGGGCATCTCGGCGTTCCTGGAGTAGTCCGGTGACCAGCGAGCCCATCGCCGGGGTGACCGGAAGCAGATCCGCCAGCTGAGCGGTTTCCCACTCGGCGATCGCCTCCTCCAGCAGGCCTACCGCGGTGATCGCATCACCGTCCCTCACCGCCTTGCGGCCTCGCCGGTGCAGATCCCGGAAGCGATCCACATCGACTTCATCGTCGTCGGGATCAATACGCAGGCGGTAGCCGACGTCGTCGGTTACCAGCCGGTCCGGCGTGAGGATCTGGCGGATGTTCCACATGCGGGTGCGCAGCGAATGAAGCCGGCCATCGTCTTCTGCCGCCGGTCCCCACAGTAGGTCGATCAGACGACCCGGCGGCAGAGACTGGTTGCGGTACAGCACCAACGCGAACAGCGCGCCGCGTGCCAGCGGACGGGTAATGGCACGCGTGCTTTCCTCGCTGACCAGCTCGAAGCGCCCAAGAATGCGAAATTTCATCCCCGATTGTCCTTGCCCCCGGATCTTCGGAGCCGACCACGCTACAGCGAGTCCTGACTCTCCAGCGTGGCCAGCTGTGGACACCGTGTGTTATTGGTGATTACTTATTGTGATGGCGGGTCGGCTTTTTCGGTGATGGGCCGGTGATCCGGCGCGCTTACGGTCGGTCCCGTGTTGCTCACGGCTCGGGCTCGGCGCGCGGAGCTGGCGTCCAGGACGAGGGGACGGATCGATGGCGGGTGCACCGGGCGTTCACTGGTGGCGCGTGTTCTTGGGAAGGAAGTCTGCTTAATGCTCTTGCCTGGAGCTACTGGTCGTGTCGTAGCGATAATTTCAAGGTCGGCCGCGCTAATGGGCCGCCCTCGGGTCGCCTCGATACCCCGGTCCTATCGGGGCATGCTTTACGTAGCTTTGATCTCAATCTTGGTCGCTAGCTGCAGTCGCCATCACTCAAAAATCACTTTCCCGTCTACGTCCGCCAGATCCGGTGTTCCGGAAACAGCGGCATCTCCATCGAGTTCACCTTCGCCCGCCACGCCACGGGGCGCGATCATCACCGCATACACGAGTCTCTTTCCGGCCGCTGACGCGGCTCTCGTAGCACCCCCAGAGCGGGTCCGTTCCATATTGGAGCAATTTGCGTCAGGCTGGTACCTGGACTTTGAAATCCGGCAGATTATTGAGGAGCAGGCGCGGCATCTCGAGCCGTGGGGTCACGTGATCGTGCACGTCACCCAAGTCGACGTGAGTCAAGGAGCAGCCACGGTCCACGACTGCCAAGACGCTTCGAATGCCGGGCTGGCCAACGCGCAGAGCCACCAGCTGGTACCAGAAACGCGCGGTACGGCACACCGAAACCTCACTGCAAAACTGACACTAGGAGGTGACGGACGATGGCGAATCTCGGAAGTCAGACAATTCAAAGCCACGTGTCACACATAACGACCATCGTCAGTGCGACAGGGATGCTCCTCAGCGCCCTTTCCGTGCCCGCGCAGGCTGGCCAGAAGCCGGGAGGGAGTGATCGCGGCGTGATCGCCGGGCTTCACTCCTACAACCCCTACGCGAGAACTCCCGGCAGTGACGGCGCCCACCCGCCCATTCGAGCCAGCATCGCGCGGTCAGTAGCCGATCCTAAGGACAGCCTTCCGCCCTACTGCGTCGAGGCCGCCGCCGCTAGCAGCGTTGTAGGCGTGCCGGGAGCCATCGCTGGAAGACCGGTGGTGTGTGGAACTGACCCCCATCCTGCCGTAACGCCGCAAGAACTGGCTCAAGCGGCGTGGAAGAAGCTCGGCCTGCCGATCCCCGCGGTGCGCACCGCACCCCCTCGCGGATCCCAGGGGCTGGTCGGTCTGCCCGAGTGGGTATGGGTCCCACGCAACCAGTGGCATCCGATGGCCAGGCGCGCCTCGGCGGGGGTGGTGTGGGCGGACGTCACCGCGACGCCTAAGCAGATGGTCATCGAGCCGGGCCCGGGCCTGCCCACGGTGACATGTCCGGGGCCGGGGATGGCATACGACCCGGTCAAGCCGGCGTCGGGTCAGCACACGGATTGTTCCTTCACCTATTCCCGGTCCTCGGCTGGTGAGGCGGGTGCGGTGTATCGGGTGAAGGTGACGGTGGTGTGGGGCGGCAGCTGGGTTGGCTCGGGCGGGGCTGGCGGGGCGTTGCCGGACATCAGTCGGTCGACGACGTTCGGTCTCAAGGTGGCCGAGGCTCAGGGCCTGTACGGGGGAGGGGCGGGGAGATGACGGCTGGCACGAGCGGGCGACGGCAGAGCCCCTCGGCCCGCGCGCAGGCGACGGCGGCGAGCAGTCCGGCTCGTGGTCCGGTGCGGCTGGCGCGACAACGGCGCCCGGCGTGGATCGCGGCGGGGGTGGCGATCCTGGCGCTGGGCGTGCTGGCGAATGTGTATCTGTTCCGGGCCGCGAGTGACCGAACCTCGGTCGTGCGGGTGGCGCGAGACGTTGCGGTCGGCCAGCCGCTTACCCGCGCGGACCTGGACACCGCAGTGGTGGCGCTCGGCCCGGGAGTGCGGGCGATCCCGGGCGGTCAGCTGGGGGAGGTGGTCGGGCGGCGTGCGGCGGTGGGGTTGCGGGCGGGGACGTTGCTGACGGCCAGCCAGGTGACGGCGCAGCTGACGCCTGGTCCGGGGCAGGCGCTGGTCGCGGTGGCGCTCAAGCCGAGTCAGTTGCCGCCCCGTGGGTTGGAGCCGGGTTCGCAGGTCCGGATCGTGGCCACCTCTGGAGGCCAGGACGACGCCTCCGGCCCGGCGGGTCAGAGCGGCTCGTCTGGTGCGACGTCCGGTAAGGACGTCGCGGGGGTCGTCGATGCGGCCGGTGGCCCGGACGCCGACGGGGCGGTGACGGTGTCGCTGCTGGTCGCTGATGGTGATGCGAGCGCGGTCGCGCGTCTTGCCGCGGCGGGGCGGGTGGCGCTCGTGGTGACGAGCCGGGCGGGTTCGTGATGGCGCTGTATTGCGTGTGCTCTGCGGGTGGGTCGCCGGGGGTGACGACGACCGCGCTGGCGCTGGCGCTGGGCTGGCCGCGTGAGGTCATGCTGGCCGAGTGCGATCCGGCTGGCCGGCGGATCTTGCCGGGGTATCTCGCCGAGCGGCTCGACGGGTCACCCGGCCCCGGGCTGCTGGGCCTGGCGACGGCACTCGGCGGCCAGGACACGCGGATGGAGGACTACACCATTCCCCTGGCCGAGTCGGGGAGGGTGCGGCTGCTGCACGGTATCCGCGACCCTCGGCACGCTGCCCAGCTGGCCCGGTTGTGGCAACCCCTGGCTGGCTTGTTCACCGAATCGGAGGCTGATGTCATCGCCGACGTCGGCCGGGTCGGTAGCCCGGACACCCCGATGGGGCTTTTGGCGGACGCGGATCTGGTGGTGATGGTGCTGCGCGGAACGCTGGCGCAGGTCGATGCCGCCCAGCCCCGCCTGGACGCCCTGCTGAGCGCGTTGAACTGGCGGGTACCAGTGGCGTTGTGCCTGATTCAATCCGGGCGCTATTCCGCGGCCGAGGTGGGCCGCGCGTTGTTCGAACTGCCGGTGCTGGCCGAGCTGCCGCACGCGCCGACCGATGCGAACGTGTTGTCCGACGGGGCCCGGCCCCGGATGGCGTTCCGTACGTGCCTGTTGCTGCGCACGGCGGGCAACCTCGGGCATCAGATGCGCAAGCTGGTGGAGGAACGGGCGTTCCATCCCGAGACCCTTCCCGCCCACATCGTCTCCTCCGGGGAGGCGCGGTGACGCGCTACGGCTGGTCCCCGTTCACCCCGGCCACCATCCGGCCCACCGTCGACGTGCCGTCCGACCGCTCAGTGACCGGCTCCAGCGGAGCACCAGCGGCTGGTTCGGATGCACGGGCGTGGTGGGCGGCGGCGCGTGGGATCAGCGAGCAGCTGGTCGACGTGCTCAGCGACGACCTCGACCGAGCTCAGGCGCGGCAAGCGATCGTACGGGCGGTACAGGACTGGGCGCACGAGCAGACCACGACCGGCCAGGCGATGCCGTCGGCGCAAGCCCAGCAGTACCTGGCCCGGCTGGTCTTCGACCGCCGCTACGGCCTCGGAGTTCTGCAGCCGTTCCTGGAACGCACCGATGTGGAGAACATCGTCGTGAACGGCTGTGACCAGACCTGGGTCACCTACACCAACGGCACCAAAGCCCCCGGGCCACCGGTCGCGGCCAGCGACGACGAGCTCATCGAGTGGATCCAGCTGCTGGCTAGGCGCGGGAACTCCACCCGGGAGTTCTCCCACGCCACCCCACTCCTTGATGTGGCCCTTTCAGACGGGGTGCGCCTGGCGGTCGTGCACTGGGTCTCGCGCCGCCCGCACCTGGCCTTGCGGATCCACCGCCTCGTTGACGTCACCCTCAATCAGCTCGCCGAGCTCGGCACTCTCACCAGGGCGGTGGAGGAGTTTTTGCGGGCGGCGGTGCGGGCCCGGCGGAACATCATCGTGGCCGGGGAGGTCAACACAGGCAAGACCACCCTCATCCGCGCCCTCGCCAACGAGATCGACCCGGACGAGCGCATCATCACACTCGAGTCCGATTACGAGCTTTTCCTGGACGACCCGCGGCTGGCACACCGCCATCACGACGTGGTCGCGCTCGAGGCCCGGCACGCCAACTCCGAAGGCGCCGGCGAGGTCACCCTCCAAGACCTGGTCCCGGCCAGCCTGCGCCTCAACCCCGACCGCGTCATCGTCGGGGAAGCACGCCAGGGAGAACTAGCGCCGATGCTGGAAGTGATGTACTCCGGGGCGCGCGGCTCCATGTGCACGTTCCACGTCCACCGCCCCCAGCACGTGTTCAACCGGGTCATCCAGCTGGGCCGCCGATCCGGGCTCGGCTTCAGCCCCGAAGACCTGCACCTGATGTTCGGGCTGGCCGAACCCTTGATCGTCTACCTGCAACGCGACCCGCGCACCAACGCGCGGTTCGTCGCGGAGGTGATGGAGGCCGGCCCGCCTGCCGACGGGCCCGAACCGGCCCGCAACCGCATCTTCGTCCCCGGCCCGGACGGCCGCGCCACCCCGACAGGCGGGCACATCAGCACCAGCCTGCTCGACGAACTCGCCGCCTACGGCCTGGACCCCACGCTCATCACAAGCAGGGCGGACGGCGACCGCGTTCGGTTCGGTGCCGAGGGCGGGTGGTCCCGATGATGGGGCTGCTCGCCGGGCTGGCCGGGCTGTGCACGGGCAGCGGCATCCTGCTGACCGCCCGCGGCCTCACCGGCGTCCCCCCGACCGAGACGGCGGCAGGACGGCCGCCGGCCCGCTGGCGCGAACTCCTGCGGTCGGCGGGCGATCGATCCCGCCGTAACCGGCTGCTAGCCGCCGGCGGGGCTGGGCTGGCCGTATTGCTGCTTGTGGGGTGGCCGGTGGCCGCTGTGGCGGTCGCCGCCGGAGCGTACGTGTTGCCGCGGATGCTGTCCGGTCGTCCGGCTCGGCAGCGGATCGCTCGGTTGGAGGCGCTGGAGGCGTGGGCGCGGCGGCTGGCCGAGGTGATGGGCGCCAGCCGCGGTCTGGAACAGACCCTCACCGACAGCCTGCGCGTGGCCCCCGCCCCGATCCGTGAGCCGGTCGGGCTGCTGGCCGAGCGGCTGAACAACCGGGCCGGCACCGAACAGGCCCTGCGTGCCTTCGCCGCCGAGTTGGCCGACCCGGTCGGGGACCTGATCGCCACCGCGTTGATCCTGGCGGCCCGGCGCCGCGGGCCCGGAACCCGCCACGCTCTGACCGCGCTGGCCGACGCGGTCGCCCAAGAGGTCCGCGTCCGCCGGGAGGTCGAGGCCGAACGCGCCTCGCTGCGGACCACGCTGCTGGTCATCATAATCTCGGTCGGGACGCTGACCGCGTTGTTCGCCGCGTCCGGCACCCTGGCCGCTCCCTACAGCACGCCACTGGGCCAACTGGTCCTGGCCGCGGTCGCCGCCTTGTACGCGTGCGGGCTGGGATGGATGCGTCGCCTGGCCACCATCACCACCGGCACCCGCCTCATCGACGACGACATCACCAGCGACGATGGATCGCACCGCCACGGAACTGGTGGTGCGCCGTGACCGCACTCGCTGTCATAGCCGCTGCTCTCACCGTGGTGGGCGTACTGCTGATCGCCCGGGAACTGCGACCCGCACCGCCCCGTCTGGATGTGGCGCTGGCCCGGATCCAGGCCACCCGCCTCAGCCCCGCCGAACCGGCGACCCCGCCCGAGCTTGGCGAGCGGGTTGGGGCCTGGCTCGCCACTCATTTGACCCGCCCGGCAGGAATGCTCGCGGTCCCGCGCACGGATCTGGCGTTGCTGGACCGGACCGCCGAGCGGTTCATGCTGGACAAGCTCGCCCTGTTCCTCGCCGGCATCATCATCCCGTCTGTCCTGCTCGGCGCGCTGGCGGCAGCGGGCGCTTCGCTGCCGTGGGCGCTGCCCGCCGCAGTGACGATCCTGCTGGCGGCCGGGTTGTCGTTCCTCCCCGATGCCTGGGTGCGCACCGAGGCGCGTCACCGCCGCAGCGAGTTCCGCTACGCCTTCGCCTGTTACCTGCAACTAGTGCTGCTAGAGCGGGCCGCCGGCGCGGCCCTGAACGCCGCGCTCGAGGGTCCGGTGAGCGCCGCTGAAGCTTGGCCGTTCCGGCGGATCGCCGCCGCGCTGGAGTCCGCGCGGCGGGGACAGCAGCAACCCTGGCGGTCCCTGTCCGACCTCGGCGAGCAGATCGGGGTTGCCGATCTGGTGGATCTGGCCTACAGCGCGCAGATCGCCGGGGCCGAGGGCGCCAAGATGCACGACGTCCTGGCCGCCAAGATCACCGCGATGCGGCACGAGGCCGCCGCCGCGACCCGCGCCGAAGCCAACGCCCGGACCACCGCGATGTGGGTGCCGACCTCCCTGCTGATGCTCGGGTTCGTCGTCCTGGTCGGCTTCCCGTTCTTCGCCCGGCTGATCGGCCCCGGATGACCGGAAGCCACCCACCAACGGAAGGACACTGATGCGACATCGACTACTCCAGGCAAGCCTGCTCCTGGTGAGCGGGCCGGCCGATCAGGCCACCCATATCCGCGAGACGATCCGCGCCCGCAGCGCCGAGGGGAAGGATCGGGGCGCGAACGTGGTCGAAACGATCATCATCGTGGCCGGATTCGCGGTCCTGGCCGCCGCGATCTACGCGGCTGTGTCCGGCAAGGTCCACGCCTGGATCGCCAAGATCCCCTGACCGCCGTCATGCACACGACACCACCGGCCGAGCACGGCGCTCGCAGCGATGCAGGCTCGGCCTCGGTCTCCATCGCGATCGTCTTCCCCGCGATCGCGCTGTTGTTCCTCGCCCTGGCCCAGGCCGTCATGGTCGCCGCCGCCCACCAGGTCGCCCTAGCCGCCGCCGAGGACGGCCTACGAGTCGCCCGCGCACACCACGCCACACTGACCGGTGGCCGAACCGCCGCCCTCAGGTTCGCCCGCCAGGAGCCGGTTCTGCTCGTCCCCCAGGTCGCGGTGTCCGGTGGCACGAGCATCACCGTGACCGTCCACGGCCGCGCACCCTCCCTCTTGCCCGGCGTCCGCTTGGCCGTCGCAGCGACCGCCCATGGCGCGCGCGAGGTCTTCACCACCGGGCAGGGAACATGACCAGCGCGGAACACGCCGCACGCGCCCGGTGCCGCGCGGATGCGGGTAATGCCGTGGTTGAAGCGGCCATCCTCGCCCCGCTGTTCGTCGTGTTCCTGGCGGCCCTGCTGGTCGGCGCGCGAATCCGGAACGCGGGCGGGGCCGTGGACCAGGCCGCCGCCGACGCCGCCCGCCAAGCCTCGATCGCCCGCACGGCCGCCCAAGCCCGCACCGCCGCGACCAGCGGCGCGCTGGCCACCCTGCGCGACAAAGGACTGCACTGCACCCCACGCGTCAGCCTCGACCTGACCGCGTTCGCCCTGCCCGTCGGCCGGGCCGGCACGGTCACCGCACGGGTGACCTGCACCGTCCACCTCGCCGAGATCACAGCCCCAGGAATGCCCGGTTCGCGGACGGTCACCGCTACTCATCGGTCCATGCTGGACCCGTTCCGAGGCAAGGCTTTCGGGTTCCCGAATTCTGAACGGGTCGTCGCGCTGAACCGGAGCAGGGAGGGACGCGATGGTCCCCCGTAAGGTGTCGGGTTCGGTGGATTTGAGGTCACAGACCGATCGGCAGGGTCTCGATCCAGCAGTCGGTGACTTCGGGCGCGAGCTGAGCGCGGGCGTTTTCGGCGTCTTCCCTGGTCAGGAAGACTCCCGAACCAGCGATGTCTGGCCCGTCGCGAAGGTCGATGCAGGTCATGAGGACGTGCACGGTCCGGAAGCGGTCCCGCCGCTGGTCGGCGGGATGTTTGAGCGCTTGGATGAGGTCCTGGACAGAGGCTTCATTGAAGCCGGGGTTCGCTCCGTGGAGGGATTGGTTGGGCCAGCGGGGGTCGTAGGATCCCGCGTTGTTGAAGAAGCTGCGTCGGGTGGGTCCGAGAACGCCTTCTTGCCAGCCGACGGCCATGCTGACGACGTATCCGGTGGTGTTCTGGCTGTCGAGCAGGAAGACCCGGACGTCGGGGGCGTCGTCGACGCCGACCAGCGGTTCTTTGATTTTCGAGGCTTCGTCGTCGGTGGCGCGGCGGATGGTCAGGCCGCGGAAATCTGTCTCGATCTTGAGAGCGTCGACCGGCTTGAACAGGATGTCGATCGTGGTCTCGTGATGTCGACCGAGGCCGTCGTCGCCTTCCACGCTGCGCAGGAGCAGTTGGCTGTGGCTGGCGGAGTAGGCCTCCGCGAAGAAGCGGCGGTCGCTGCGGAAGAGCTCGGCGCCTGGCTCCATCTGGTGGTCGCGATTCAGCCATGTCCTGTCGGTCATGGGAATGAGAATCTCGATGCGGCAGGGGATGGGCCAATCGTGGCTTGGCTGCGTCCTACGGGCCTCGTCTTCGAGCAGCTCGGCATTGACGCAGCGAACGTTGCGCCTGAGCTGTCCACCTGCACTGATGACCGCCCAGGGATCTCGCATGAACCCGCGACACTGACGGCTCGGTGACCGGTCATGCCCATCATCCGGCCACAGGCCCGGGCAGGAGAGCGCTCGAGACGCGAGCGGGGCGCGCTGAGCATCTTCACGGTGATCATCACGATGGTCGTCATCGTGTTCTTCGGCGCGATCGTGGACTTCAGTCAGAAGCTGGAAGCCCGCCACGACGCGAACGTCACCGCCGAAGAAGCCGCCCGCGCCGGCGCTGGCCAGGTCGACCGCGACCGCGCCTACGCCCACGGATCCTTCCGTGTGGATCGCGAGGGCGCGATCCACACGGCCCAGGAGTATCTGCGTGCCGGCGGCTACCACGGGTCGGCCACCCCGGTCGGAGCCCATCGGATCCGCGTCCGGGTCACGGTCACCCGGCCGGCGATCTTCCTGCCCGTGATCGGGATTACGAGTCTGCACGCCGACGCCACGGCCGATGCCGACCTGGCTACCGGCATCAAGGGGGAGAACCGATGAGACACCAGCCAGGGCGGTCACGAACCGCCGAGATCAGGCGCGGTCTGGGCGCACTCATCGTGCTGCTGCTCCTGCTGGCCGGGTTCCCTGCCGCCCTGACAGTGGTCGCCGGGTCCCCTATTCCGCATGGCGTGCCGAGTTGGGCGCAGATCACCGCGACGTTGACCCAGCCCGACACCGGCAACACGCTCTTCCTGGCCGTGGTGAAGGTGATCGGATGGATCGCCTGGATCCTGTTCGCGATAGCGACGCTCGCCGAGACGGTCGCCTACCTACGCGGGTGCCCGGCCCGGCGACTGCCACGGCCGATCCGGCCGATGCAGCATCTGGCCCGCGACCTGGTCGCCACGGTCGCCCTCCTGATCAGCACCGGCGCTCCGCTCGCGAATTCCACCACCGCATCCCTTACGCACGAGACCGTCGCCGCTGCCGACGAACGGCCCACGGACGTACGGGCCGCGAACACCATGACGCCCTCGGCCGTCTTCGACGGTCGCGTTCGGCTGGCCGCGCATGAGGCACCGACGACGGAGGCGCGCCCGTGGAAGACGCGCGTCATCACCCGCGGCGACTCGTTGTGGGCGATCGCCCGGCACGAGTACGGCTCCGGCATCAAGTACCTGCGGATCTTCAACGCCAGCAAGCACCTCACCCAACCCCACGGCCTGCCGAACCTGACCGACCCGGACCGGATCTACCCCGGACAGCACCTGAAGATCCCCACCACCGGCAACGGCGGCGCCACCCACCCGGCCCGGCACCGAACCCCCGGCCACGCCCACGACTCCACGCCACCCCCCGCGGCATCGCCATCTCAGACCGGACGGCCATCCGCTGCCGCCCCAGCGAACCCGACCCCGAATCCCACGACAGCCCGGTCCAGCGCCACCGCGTCACCACCGGCCGCCTCCTCGGCTACCCCAGCAGCGTCCCCGACGGCAACGACACCGCCCCCGACCGGCCAACCGGGCACGGCGTCCCAGCCCGCCACCGGGCATGCGCCAGCGACGCCCACACCGGCCCCACCCGCCGCGCCGGCACGATCCGCCCACCCTCGACCGGAACCGACTCCGAGCGAACCAGCACACCCCCAGGACCAGGCACATGGGGCACCGGTTGCGGTGCGGCTGCCCTCAGGCGCGTACGTCGGCCTGGGACTGGCCGGGGCGATCAGCCTCGCGCTGGCCGCCACCCGCCTGCACCGCCGCCGACGCCGCCCCCACCTCGACGAATGGCCCGACCCCACCGGAACCGACCCGGCCCCGCCACCACCCGCACCGGTCGCCCGCGCCCGCAAAACCCACCTGGACACCCTCACCCACCACAGCCGGCCCATCCCGTCCGACGCCGACCTCCTCACCCAGGACGCCACCACCCCGCCCCCAGGCCAGCTCACCATCGGAACCCGCGACGGCCGGGACCTCACCATCACCCTGGGCGGGCTCAACCTTGCCCTGACCGGCCCCGGAAACCTGGATGCGGCCCGGGCGATCATGACCGAACTGCTCGCCAAGTCCCGCCGCTACCGCGTCGAACTCCTCATCCCCGAACCCGACGCGACAGCACTGCTCGCCGGAACCGGCATCGACGCCGCCGACCTGGCCAGCGCGGTCCCCGGGCTCGTCATCACCGCATCCCTCGCCGCCGCCATCACCCACCTGGAAGCTGAAATCATCCACCGGGCCCGGCTGATGGAAACCACCGACCAACCCGACGTTGCCGCCCTCCGACAAGCCGACCCCGGCGAACCTCTGCCCGCCGTCATCCTCATCGCCACCGCCCCCGCCGCCGGTGACACGCTGCAGGCCATCCTCCAACTCGGACGGCCCTACGACGTCGGCGGCCTCCTGCTCGGAGACTGGGGCCCCGGCACCACTCTCACCCTCGCCACCGACGGCACCAGCACCCGCGCCACCGGACCCGACGCCGGCACCTGGAGCGGCGCCCGGCTGTTCCACCTGCCCGCCGCCGACGCCGGGCCCATGCTGCAGGTCATCCGTACGGCCAACGGAGCCCCCGAACCCCAGACCCCCGGCCCGCCCGCCACTCCGCTCCCGCCCAAGGCACGACCCGACACCACGTCGCCCGCTGAGCCCTCACCCCGGCCTGCCCCCACCCGACCGCCATCCACGGCCACGCCGCATCAGGAGACCGCAACGGCCGACAGCGCGCCCTCCCGGCCGGTCCAGCTACACCTGCTCGGAGCCGTACGACTGGACGCAGGCGGCGAGACGGTCGCCACCGGGCTACGGCGCATCGCCCGCGACCTACTCGCCTACCTCGCCCTCCACCCCGACGGCATCACCCGCGACCAAGGCATCGACGCCCTCATGCCCGGCCGCGACCCCGACACCGGAACCACCATGCTCCACACCGGGATCAACAACGTCCGCAAAACCCTGCGCGCCGCCACCGGCCTGCGCCAGCCGATGTTCATCAACCACACTGCCGGCCGCTACCACCTCGACCCGACCCTCATCGACGTCGACCTATGGCACCTGCAGACCGTTCTGCACCAAGCCCAGCACGCCACCAGCGACGCCGAGCGCGTCACAGCCCTCCAGCAGATCCCGGACCTGTACACCGGAGAACTCGCCGACGACCTGACCTATGAATGGGCCGAAACCGAACGCGAACGCCTCCGCCGCCACGCAACCGACGCCCTGGCCCACCTCGCCCGCCTCCTCCAAGACCACCACCCTGAGCGCGCCCTGGCCGTCCTCGAGCAGGCCATCGACCACGACCGCTACGCAGAACCCCTCTACCAGGACCTCATGCGCCTGCAAGCACAGCTCGGCCGCCTGGACGCCGTACGGCGCACCTATCAGCTGTTGACCAACCGCCTCGCCGACCTCGACGTCGAACCTGACGAGGAAACCGACCGCCTGCGTCTGAAGCTGCTCCGCCCCACGACCGAACCCACGAGAAGAAGGCCGCCGCCCAGAGACCCCCGGCCGTCCGGGCAAGGCAGACCGGGCCAATCGCCCAATGCAGCAGGCGCCCCCGTCCTTCGCCTTCATTCCCCAGATCGATCATGAATAGCACCAGGACCACTCACTCCGGCCCAGTGAACGACGAGTGACGACATGCCCCATTCTGGGAAAATGCCACGCGGTCCCGGACGCCTTGACTGAGCCCTGGAGGAGGTAAAGGGAGATGACCACCACGAACAGCACGACCGACTGGCGGACGAGCAGCTACAGCGGAAGGTGGGACGCTGATTGCGTGCAGGTCGCCGTGCTGCTCGTCGCCAGCTGATCCGCAGGAGCGCGGCCCCCACAGTGGATCGTTTCTCGGGGCGGATCACACCAGGCCGCATCGTGTCCTCGGCGGGTATGACGACAAGTCGCCCGTAACCCCAACCAGCGCGTCCGCGAGAAGGGGGGCACGCCGGCCGGGGAAAGCCCGGGCACGCCTGGCTGCTCGTCGCTGGCCACAGTGAGGCCAGTGAAGTGATCAATGGGCTGCTGCATAGAGCTTCCCAGACTCAGGCGCCTTGAAAGTCCCTCGCTATCAGCCGGCGTTCGTGGCGTTCTCGGCAGCTCGAGGCGCTTCAGCGGGCGTGATGGAGGTAACTTCCACGCAAGCCCCCTGCCCGTTGCTGCGGCTGCTCTTCCGCCACAGCGCGCCCAAAAGATCCGTTGCGTTCACTGCTCTAGAGGTCCCTTGCTGCTTGAATGATCATGTTCTTGGAGGCCGTCTCGTCGAGCGCGGACCCCCAGATCCTCTCGAACGCCGAGCTGTAGCGCTCGATCTCGTTCGGTTTCTCCAGGTATAGCGCCCCGGTGAACCCCTCCACATACACGGTTGGCGGCTCGGTCTCCCGTCCATCGCCGTTGACGGGGAACCGGAGGATGTTGAACGGGCCGGACATCAGCCCATGGTGTAGACCCGCGTTAAAAGGCACGATCCGCACCGACACGTTGGAGCGGTCTGCGGCGGCTGCCAAGCGGTGAAGCTGATCGGCCATGACTTCCCGCCCGCCGACCGGGCGGCGCAGGACGGCCTCGTTCAAAGCTACTTCTACCTGCGGTGCTGCGGTCACTCGCGTAAGGAGTGCTTGCCGTTCGATCCGGACGTGCACCCGCCTTTCGATCTCGGCATCGTCGACGCCGGGATTGTCTGCTGCGATCACCGTACGTGCGTAAGCCTCGGTCTGGAGGAGTCCCGGCACGAGCTCGGACTCGTACATGGATAGGCGTGATGCCGCCTCCTCCAGACCAACGTAGACCTCCAGCCACTCGGGGATGACATCGCCGTACGCGTGCCACCAGCCGCGGGCCTTCGTCTCTTTTGCCAGCCCCATCAGCCCTTCGGTGACGTCCGCAGGCGCACCGTAGATCTTGCACATCGCCTCCACGTCGAGGCTGCGCAGCGAGGTCTGGCCCGTTTCGATGCGCCAGATCTTTGCCTCGGACCACTCCAGCTTGGTGGCCGCCGCCTTCACGGTCAGCCGGGCCCGGTTGCGCATTTCGCGCAGGTACCGACCGAGCTGTCTGCGCGGCACGGTCGACCCTGTCGTCCCGTCCGGCATCACTCACCGCCTTCCTGCATTGCGGGGGAGTCTTTCACTCGATATGAAAGCATCAGCTCCCACGCTTCGCAATGAAATTGCTTTTCCGGACCATGCTAGCCGAATCTTCTATCTGAAGTCTTGCATGCAGAACCCTCGGGGTGCTTGACTCCCTGTTGCCTGAGCAGGCCGGTTCGGTAGCGAACAAAATCCTCCGAGTATGCACCCGCAGGGAGGGAGGTGGCGAGCGGATGAGGCCGATAGTCAACGACCGAAATCAAGCCAGCGTTAGGCCTTTGACGCGGTTTGCCGCTGCTGCTCGCCACGTCGGCGCACCCAGCCATGACCTGGAGTGCATCTCGGCCACAGGCCCGGTCGCTGCCGCTTTGGACGCCTCTGATCAGCTTTTCATCGATATGCCCGATAATGATTCGCAGAGAAGCGGAAAGATCTTTGCGATAGATCCGAATAAGCGCGTGTGGAACAGTGCCGCGCTTGCGGTTGGGCTCCGGCCAGCGGCCGATGAATTCTTCCATCAGCCTCGCCGTCCAGGGACCTATCCCCGTAGTCCCGGATGGCCTTCCCCGGCGTCATGCGCCCAAGCCCCCCTGGGCCTCGCCGGGATTGGGCGGCAGATCAATCCGGCCGAGCCGCTCAGGGTCCGTGCTGTCCCAGCCTTCGTGGCCCTCGGGGCAGCACGGACCCCCTTCCCTCACCATCTCGTTCAGGCGGTGCCATGATGACGACCCTGCCAGGGACGCCGATGATGAGCCCCTCCGCATTGATCATCACCGGCGGCTGCCCCGTATGGCCCCTTCCTCACACCCGCTCATGCGCCGAGGCAGCGCGCTCGATCGTCCGTACTGCCCTCGCCGATCTGGTGCCCGACCGGCTCGACGACTGTCTCGTCATGGCCAGCGAATACGCCACCAACGCCTGGCTCCATGGCCTTGGCGGCCGAGAGTTCGACAACACTCACGCGCCTGTCGTGGGACGGTCCGAACTCGCGATCTATCGGCGCGGCCCCGAGGACAGCGCCGAACTGGTCGTGACGGTGTTCGATCCCCGCTCCGACCTTGATGCGGTCGCTGGAGCGGTCTCGGTGCCCGTTCTGGATCAGTTGCCGGACAAGCCGCTGAACGAGTCGCTGCCTGCCGATGTCCTCGATCAACTACTGGGTGACCTGCCGGATAATCCGCTGCCCGAGTCACCGCCTGCTGCCGTCGGTGAACTGCCGCCGCAATGGTGGTCTGGTCAACGGGGCCTTGATACCGTCCGGGCGCTTTCGGGTGGCCGGTACGGCTTCTACCGGACGCGATCTCGGCTGGGGCAGTATCGCGTCTCCGGGAAGGTCGCCTGGTTCACGGTCCCCATCTCCGCGACCTCGCTTGCCGCCAAGCCGCCGGCCGTCCGTCTCAGCCCGGCCGAGGCCGTACGCGCTCTCCGCGACCAGCTGACCGCCCGCGGCCTGGGCGGCATGTACCACAACGACCTGCACGACCGGTCCGTGCTGTCGCTTCGGCATCTGACCATCTGGTGCGGTGGAGAGAACTTCAGCTGGAAGAACGGCGACCGGGAAGCGGTGCGGATTCCTTACTTCGATCTCGCTGACGCCGTTGAGGCAATCGTCCGTATCAGCGAGGATCACGAATACCTCACGCTCGGGGCCCGGTCATGACGGCCTCGCCGACGCCCATGTTCGAGTGGCACGTCCGTTACCTTCGGGCCCGCGCCGTCCGCCGGGAGGAACTCCGCGGCCTTGCCCGCGAGGAGAACGAAGCGATCCAGTACGTCCAGGACTTCCTCATCGAGGCCCCACCCGGTACGGGCCCAGCCGGACGGATCTCCCGCGTCCGTTCGGGTCTGGACGGCTATGAACGGCTTGGCCTTGTCGCCTACGCCACCCGTGACGACGCGAGCGGCTTGATCATCTGGACACCCGTTCGCCGCCGCGCCGGTGGTGCTGGGAAACGCCCCGCCGTCGGCGCGGCTACCCACCGGTCCTTCTCTGCCCCGGCGGGTCCCTGGTGCTGCTGTCAAGCGTGTGCTCGACGTTGCCGGCTTCACACCTTTGGAGGCCGACCCCGAATGGTTGGTGCTGATGGGTGAGCGTTTCGAAGCCCGGTTATAGCCGATTGGTCATTCCCCTTTTCGCTCAGGAGAGATGCCCATGCCTTTGCCCATGTTGGCGGTGTTGCTTCTCGGTGCGGTCGCCTTTCTCACCGCAGCCCGGATGGTGTGGATCCGAAAGAAGGTCCGTGAGGTCCGCGTGCTTCTCCTGGACGTCTACGGATGCTCCGACGATGAGGAGACCCGGCGAATCCTGCGTCTTGAAGCGCTCTATCTGGCCCCGCTGCTCGGCCGGATCGTCCGCCTGAACAATCTCGACGTCAGCCGATTCTAGATGGCGGAGGAGAAAAGCCGCGCTGCCGGCCCCAGAGGGAGCACCATCACCGGATCGGTCGTCAGCTCAAGCCTGCAGGCCCACACCATCAACGGGAACGTGATGTTCGCGTCCCCGCGGATGCCCGCACCGGCTCAGCTACCGCCCGCCGGCCACGTCCACGCGCGCATCCAATCGCTTGGAGCCGAAGCGTGAGTAGTAGCCGCATCACCGCCTACCTCCTGGTCACCGACACCGCCGGCCGCTGGATGCTCGTGCACAACCCGAGCAGCCCAACCGGCTGGCGGCTACCAGGCAGGACGCTTGGAGACGATGAGTCACTGACGACGGCCGCCGTGACCGCCGCCGAGCAGACTGACCTGCTCCTGACCGTGAGCGTGCTCAGTGGACGCCACAGCCGAGGCAAGCCCTTACCGGTGGTCGTTGCGGTGGTTACGGGCGGCGTCCTCGTGCGCTGTGCGTACGGCTTCGGGGAAGCGCTCACGGAGCAGGTCCAGGTCGCTGGCACCCACGATGACCAAAGAGCCGTAGATGCCCCACCAGTGACGGCCGTCGAAGAAGAACCCGAACGCCGGGATCTCACGGCGCAGCCGCGCCAGCTCCGACTCCTCGTCCTGCCCGGTCGGCCGGTGGTCAGCAGGGAGTTCCGCGTCCTGCTGGTCGTCGGGTGGTTGACCGGCCGAATGAGGGCCGAAGGGAGCCGCGCTCACCGGCCGGTCCCGACGACGGCGGGGTCGGTCTCCAGTCGGGCCCACACGACGCGAGTGCCGTCCAGGTGCTGGTAGGTGCCGAACAGGCACGCCAGCACCCCGACCCCGTACAGGCCGAGTCGGCCCTCGGGTAGTTTGCGGCGTCTCGAGACGGCGGTAGCCGGGTCGATGGTGGGCAGGACGGGTTCGCCGTCTCCGCCGGCGTCGGTGAGCTGGACCTGGACGCGGTGGCGCCACCGCAGCACCTCGACGGTGAACACCCCACCCGCGTCGCCCGAGCGTGAGTACTTGACCGCGTTCGTGGCCAGTTCGCCGACCACCCAGGCCGCGTCATCGGCCGCGGAGGAGTCGGCGAGCAGGTAGCGGGTGAACTGGCGGGCGGCGCTGACCTGCTCCGGGGTTCCGGTGAACGTGCGCCGCCAGCACAGCACACCGTATCGGCGAGGCGTCACCCGGCCGCTGAGCGGAAGCCACCTCCGCGATACGGCCTGGGAGGAAGGGGGCGAACATTCACCGAATCGGCTGGCGCGGGTTTCTCCGGCGCCGTTCGTCGGCGACTCGGGATCCGGATCTGGAGTCGCTGAAGAGGTAACGGCCATTATTGATTGCTTCTTTCGCTGACGACGGTTGGCGTGGTGCACGTCACTGATCCTTTGGCTATGACGCGTGAATAGACCGTCGCTCCAAAGCCGGGAAATAGCCAGTCGCACTTACTTCTGCATGAAACAGCGAGAAGTGCCTGGTGGTAGTTGCAGGCCGGCGGATAAGGTCCCGAGGTGTTCGAGATGCCGGAGGTATCCGCGCGTAACACCATGGAACAAGAGGCAAAGCCCGGAGCGGTGTGGCCGGCCGTATCAGCCAGGTCGTGAACGAGTGGGAGACGCAGCTACACAGAGATGCGGGTGAATTGATGCTCGCATTGCTGCGTTACGTAGCGGACGCTGCCGTCGTAACCGATGGCAAGCTCGGCCGCACCCGCCGGAAATCCTCATCCACGGACATCGGCCAGCCTCCCAGGGCACTGGCCAATCATTTGCAGTGGACGGCCGGTTTCATTTGGAGCTCAAGCGATCGGGCGGCCGTTTTCCAGCGAGGCGGCCGTGCCTGCGGCGAGCGCGTCCAGGCACGCGGCGATCCGGCGAGCGAGCAGCGCGCTGGTCAGCTCAGGCACGCGGTGGGGCTCGACGAACGCGTAGGAGGCGAGTTCATCGGCCTGAAGCCGGATTCGCGTGATTTCCTCGTCTGGCAGCACGCCACCGTCGTAGATGAGCATCAGCCCCTCGGGAAGTTCCGGCCGCGATGGGACCCAGTCGACCGCCAGGACTCGCCCGACCGGCCGGTCCAGGCCGAGTTCCTCGAGCACTTCGCGGCGGCATGCCGCTGTCGGAGACTCCTCACGCTCGACGGCGCCGCCCGGCACCTCCCAGGTCGGCTTGTACGTCGGCTCCACCAGCAGCACTCGCCCGGTCCCGTCCAGGAACAACGCACCAGCACCCATCCGCTTGCGCGCCAGGGACGCCAGATACTGATCCGGCGGCAACATCCCTGAACTGCCAGAACTCATCTTCGGGGTGGGGGCGGGGTGGTCAGGGCAGCTCATCGCGGTGCCTCCTTGTCGATGTCGTACGGAGCCGTGAGCTGCCAGGACAGGGTGTCGCTGCCGGATCCAGCGCTGGCTTGCTGCTTGCCGCTCGGCCGAAACTCCAGCCGGTAGGTGTCGGGTTCGCCGGCGGCCCGCCACCGGGCGGCGGTGTCCTGGATCTCGCCCCAGATGTCCCGTGGTCCCCCGGCGGTGACCACCCAGCCGTCCGTGCCGTCAGGGCGGGCCGTCACCCAGGATCCACAGTCGGGCGCGCTGATGACCAGGTCCTCGGCGCTGAAGCGGCGCACCAGGCCGGGATGGCGATGGTTGAGGGCAAGCCACATGCCTCGTGCCTCCTCCGGCGGTGGTCCCTGGCGGCTGCGCACCGTGGCGCCGCGGGCGCCAATTGCGATTCATGAGCCCGTCAGCCAAGAAGGTCGTCCTCCTGACCTCTGCCAGCTCGAACTCCTCCCGCATGCGCGCCAGATCACTGGCGTCCGGCGGGCCCTGGGAGACCTCGCCTGCCGCTGGAACCCCGTCGGTCGTCACGGCGACGACGGTACTGACAGCAGCACCACTTCGCATGCGTAACCGCCGAGATGAGACGGGCCAGCGCTCAATTTGCGCCGATCACTGCCTGCGGCGGGGTTGCCGAACGCTAGCGGTAGCCGCTGCGGCTGTGCGGTACGCGTCGACGGCTCCGGTGTTCTGGCTTGATCGTCAATTCGCTGCGGGAGGGGCCCAGTAATATGCGGCGAATCGTTGATCGACGGTGGTCGGGTAGTCCTCGAGTTCGTAATCGTGCGGACCCTCATGGCCGTCGAACAGTGTGCACGGCTGATCCTCGTCTTCTGGCATTACAGTGGGGCAGAACGGCAGGACCGTTACCTCGATGCCAGCATCGGTCCACCGAACCCAGTGATCGTCCTCGCCGCCGCTTTGACCCAGGGCGTGGTGAGGGCCGGAGTGACCTTCGACCAGGGAGCACCAGCCGACTGCGTTGATTTCATTAGCGCCGTACGGGATTCGGCGCAGCTGATCCAGCAGGGTGAGCGGGAACCGCAGGCCATGCGGGCATCGCATCTGATCTGGCATGAGCCCTATCTTCGCAACGATGGACCCCTCAGTGCAGCGAAACTGAACGGACAATCTGGTGCATGCCTCGCGCCTTGTCAATGTTCGGACTCGCGTACACGGCCGGTTGCCGATCTAGGTCCCGCAGGCGGGCCGCGATCAGACGGGCCCTGGTGATCATTGGGGCGGGTGCTCGCTTCGGTAGTTCATCAGGAGGAGGTCGGCACCTGAGGCGATCAGCCCAACTGATGTTTTCGTTTGCGCAATTTCTTCGAGTACCGGCACCGCTGCGTCGGCGTCACCGAGGCTGAGAAGGTACGCTGCTGCAGCGTAACGGACCTCGATTAGTTTATAGTCAAGCATCGACGCGAGAATCTCGTGTGCGTTCCCTGACTCGGCCCACCGTTCGACTATTACGTCTGCGGCATCGGTATGAGCATTGGCCCCCTCGGCCGTACCAGAACGGCTTTCAGCCCAGAACGCGATCGCGTGTGCGCGGAATGCAATGCGATCATCGTTTGTTTCAGGCTTCGCCATCACTTCGGACTCTCCTCCAGGCTGCATCGATGGCCTTGCGGCCGTATTGGTTTTGATGCTCCCATGTCTTGCCGGTGAGGGAGTCGCGGACGGTCGTCTTGGTTCCGAACTGGCGGGTCGAGTAGTGGCGGCTGACCTCGGTGTGTACGTCGGCGGGCAGGTACACCAGGTTGTCGGTGGTGTTGATGCGGACGACGCTGAAGCCGCTGCGTTCGGGTCTGGCCTGGTTCTGCTCCACGATGTGGTGAAGTTCCTTGCCCGGCCGGACACCAAGGTCCTTGCCGGCGGCATCGAAGGACGGGTACGACCGGACCTCACCGAGTTCGTCGGCGACGGTACGCCACGATGGTTCCTTGCTCGCGTCCTCGGGGCTGCGATGTTCCTCGATCTGCTGCCACGCTTGATCGATGGTCTTGCGGCCGTACTCGTGCTGTTGCTCCCATGTCTTGCCGGTGAGGGAGTCGCGGACGGTCGTCTTGGTTCCGAACTGGCGGGTCGAGTAGTGGCGGCTGACCTCGGTGTGTACGTCGGCGGGCAGGTACACCAGGTTGTCGGTGGTGTTGATGCGGACGACGCTGAAGCCGCTGCGTTCGGGTCTGGCCTGGTTCTGCTCCACGATGTGGTGAAGTTCCTTGCCCGGCCGGACACCAAGGTCCTTGCCGACGGCATCGAAGGACGGGTACGACCGGACCTCACCGACTTCCTCAGCGACGGTACGCCACCTGCGGCCTGACTCGGTGGATGAGGTTTCAGCCGCCTCGCGTTGCCGGGGCAGTTCGCCTTTGGCTTTCAACTCCGCATGACCGGCTTCGCCCAACTCGGCGAACGCCGGTACGTCCGCCTCGGCGGGGCCGGGGGCCACTTCGCCTGCGGGCCTTGCGTTCTCTGCTGGCGCGGTAGGTGTCTGTCCGCGGTGGCCTTCATCGGCTCGGCCGTCGCGAGGGGAAACCAGCGAGTGATCGAAGGCGTCCCTGGCGGCCGTGTCGCCACCGACGACACCGTCATCAACCGTCTGGGCACCGCCGGCCGGTCCGCCAGTCTGGTCGTCTCGGAACTGGGCGTCGGCGCGAACGTCTTGGTCAACGGCCGTTTCGACTGCTGCCACGCCGGTGGCCGCCGCTGGGCTGTCCTGCCGGACAGCACGGTCGCGCAGCGATTCTTCGCGCTCGCTCAGGACCGGGGTGGTGCCTTCGGCCCAAGCCTGGTCGGCTGCAAGGGGGCGGTCGTCGGCACTCGGTTGTTCGGTTGGCGTGGCTGCGGATGCCTCGTTTACCCCGGTGTCGTCATCGCGGGCTGGTGTGTGACGATCGGCGGCGTGAGGCATGGCCGTCGCGGGCGACTCGCGATCGAAGGTCGTGAGGTCGGCCGGTGATGGTGTGGGGGTGCCGGGGTTCTGGTCGGTGACGTTGCCTTCGCCTGTGCCTGTTCCTGCCTCATCGCGCAGCGGCGTTCCGTCATCCTTCCCCCAGGAGCCTGGTTCCGTCTCCGCGGCAGCGGACCGGTCCGCCTTCGACGCGCCAGCGGACTTCTCCTCGGTCTCGGCGCTGCCTGCAGCGGGTTTTTCGCGCGTCTCAGCGGACGGTGCCGCTGCGTCGTGCTTGCCGGTATCGGTCTTATCGGCCTGCTGCCGGGCAGCCTCATTAGCGGCTGCTGCGGCGGCCCGGCTATCGGCCCGTGAAATCCCCTTCGGTTCGGTGCCCGGCTGATCGCGAGGAAGACGGCGATCGGAGGCAGGCTGTTCCTGGCCCTTGTCGGCGTCATCGTCGGCGCCATGCACACGGTCAACGGCCATATACCGCACCTGCTCGCGACCGGACAGAAAAGACCGCTCCCGGCACAGCCGAACCGCAGGACCGGGCGACCGTCGAGCGCGCGGGGATCCGAGCGGCAGGTCTCACGATGGCGGGGATTACCTGAGCCGATACGCCACCGGCCGGCTCAACCCACACTCGACACCCCCGCCGTTCGTATCTGCCACCTGCGCTTTCCGCGCGAGCGGCAGGAGCAACTCAACCAGAGGGGAAACCCTTTTTGTCAAACACCCCATAAGTAGACAAAAGGGCCAATCGTTGGGTTCAGGTGTGGGCGGGAAACCTTCTCGTGTTCGTGGAGGGAGGCGTAGCGCGGCAGCGTCTCACGGGAAGACGCACTTCCGGCCGCGTGTCCGGTTCCGGGGCGGGTCGTGGAGCCGGGGCTGGGCAGGGTCCCGGGCGGCACTGCCACCGTGGCGCATGCCCGGCCGAGGAGTTCGGCAGCGTAACTCAGGTGGAGTCTGCTGGGAGCGGAAGGGGGCCAACGAGCTGGAGTTGGTCCCTATTTCGTGGTCCGGGAGGGATATCGTAATTCGTCACCCGGGAGGGATATCGTTGATGAGTCGCCCGCCCAGAGAATACGACGCCCCGAGTGTGTTCACCCGGCAAGACACGCTCGGCATGTACCGGCCGAGCACGCCCGAAAGGGCCTGACCAGCGAGAACACTACGGCCTTCGGGTCGCCCCCCTTTGACTAGAAGGACCCCCCGACTGATGGCAGTGACCCAGCAGGAGATCGAGAACCGGTTGTGGGATGCCGCCGATGAGTTGCGCGTGGCGATGCCCGAAGCGCAATACTCCTCCGTTGTCTTCCCGCTGATGTTCTGGAAGTACCTGTCGGATACCTGGGAGCACCAGCACCAGGAGTTCCTGGTCGACAACGAGGGCCTGGACGGCCTCTCTGCTGAGGAAGCCCACGAGATCGAGTACCGCGACTACCAGTCGTTCGAGATCCCGTTCATCCACCCCGGCACTGTCCGGGAGTGTCGCGCCTCCTGGTCGTCCATCCTCGCCACCATCACCCAGCCCGGCCTCGGCCAGCGGGTCCGCGCCTCCCTGCAGGCCATCGAGACGGCCAACCCTGACAAGTTCTCCCGCCTGTTCGGGTCCATGACCTGGACCTCCGAAGAGGTGCTGTCTGCGGAGGTGTTGGCGGCGGTCATGCAGGCGATGGACCGCACCCCGAAGATGCACGAGGGCAACATGTCCCACGACGTTCTCGGTGGGGCGTATGAGTACCTGCTGAAGCGGTTCTCCGACGGGTCCGGCACCCGCGCCGGTCAGTTCTTCACCCCGCGCGAGGTCGTCGAGCTGATCGTCGAGGTCCTGGACCCCAAGAGCTACGAGTCGGTGTACGACCCGACATGTGGGTCGGGCGGCATGCTCATCGCCTCCGCGAACCTCTTGAAGGCCCACGGCGGGCGTGGCTACACGCTCCGACTGTTCGGGCAGGAGGCCGTACCGGACACGGCGGGTGTGGCCCGCATGAACCTCTTCATGCACAACCTCACCCAGTTCCAGGTCGAGGTCGGCGACACCCTGAAGGACCCGCGCTTCAAGAAGCCGGACGGGTCGGTCGCGCAGTTCGATGTGATCGTCGCCAACCCGCCCTACAGCCTGAAGTGGAAGCCTTGGAGGAACGACCCGCGCGCCCTCGGCGGGGTCGCCCCGCAGTCGTCGGCGGACTGGGCGTTCGTGCAGCACATGATCGCCAGCATGGGTCCGAAGAAGGGCCGCGCCGGCGTCGTTCTGCCCCATGGCGTCCTCTTCCGCGGCGGGCAGGAAGCGGCCATCCGCCAGCGCGTCCTGGACGACGACCTGCTCGAAGCGGTCATCGGGCTGCCCGCCAACCTCTTCTACAGCACCAGCATCCCCACGGCGATCCTCGTGTTCCGCGCGCCCGGCACCAAGGCCCCCGAGCGGCAGGGCGGCGTGCTGTTCATCGACGCTTCCAAGCGGTTCGCCAAGGCGAAGAATCGCAACGTCCTCACCGACGCCGACATCGCCGACGTCGTGACCGCCTACCACTCGAAATTCGACGCCGACAACAACCCGGTGGACCCCGACGGAGACGGCGGACTCGCGGCGCGATTCGTCCCCACCGTGGAGATCGTGGCGAACGGGTATGACCTCAATATTGGCCGTTACATCAAGCAGTCCGCCGCCGAGCAGGAAGACCTTGGCACTCTCATCGAGGCGTACAACCTCGCCAGGGTAGAGCGTCAGCGAGCTGAGAAGCACATGCTCGCAGTGCTGGCGGAGGCCGGGATCGAGGGCTTCGATGAGTGACGGCTATCCGCTTCGCCCGCTCGGGGAGGTGATGTGCCTTGACATCCAGCGCATACCGATGTTGTCTGCAACCACGTACCGTCTGGCCGGGGTCTTGAACGCAGGGCAGGGGCTTGTAGCTAAAGGCGAATTCGACGGCGGAGACACAGAGTACACGGCCATGAACGTGCTGCGTGTCGACCAGGTCGTGATGCGAAAGCTGACCGCGTGGGAAGGCCCGATCACCGTAGTACCCGCCGAGTTCGACGGATTCGTCGTCAGCAATGAGTTCCCGACATTCACGCTTGGTCCAGAACTGGTGCCCGACTGGATGAGGCACGTCTGCCGCTCACCGCGACTTTGGGCAGAAATGAAGAACCGAGTGAGCGGGACAGTTCAACGGCGCAAGCGCCTCAACCCAGAGCAACTCTTGCAGATCCAACTCCCGATCCCACCCCGCGAGGTACAAGCGAGGGTCGTCGAGATACTCGACGCAGTTGACCACCAGATCAGCGCACTCGACGAAGAGACCGAGGCGCTGGAGCGCATGTCGATGACCCTTGCCGGAGACTTGCTCTCCAACGAACCAATCGTGGCGCTCGGAATGATGCTCGATGATATTCAAGGCGGCAGGAGTCCCCAGGCAAATAAGAAGCCCCCAGGCAATGACGACCTTGGCGTGTTGAAGGTCAGCGCGGTCACACCGTTCAGGTTCCTCCCGGAAGAGGCCAAGACGCTTCTACCTGGCACGTCCATGCCAGAGTCCGCGCTTGTTCGGCCTGGAGACGTTCTCATCACGCGGGCGAACACACCTTTGCGAGTAGGTGTCGTCGCGCGAGTCCCTGCCGATGTTCGGAGCGGCCTCTACCTCTCTGACAAGACTCTACGGCTCATGCCGTCGTCAGGGCTGGACCCGGACTTCCTCGTAGTAGTAATGGCGCTGAAGTCGGCCCGGACCCACCTCACGAGTTCGGCTACAGGCACCAGCGCCTCAATGTTCAATGTCAGCCAGGATCGCATCCGTGAGACACCGATCCCGCTTCCCGATCTGGACCGCCAGCGGGAGATCTCCTCCACCGTGCTGTCCGTTCGCGCGAACGCCGATGCGGTACGTGCTGAGGCCGCCCGCCTTCGGGATGCACGCTCTGGCCTGCTTGAGGGTTTGCTGGACCGCACCATCGGCATCGCCCCCCGAGTTGGAGATGTGAGTAGTGGCGAAAGGCATTCGAGAGCGCGAGTTCCAGAACCTGATGATCCAGTGGTCCCTCCCGATGGGCTGGAGCTACACAGCGGGCAGGTCGCTCCCACGTGAGACGACGCAGACGGTGGTCGCTGGCCCGCTACGGGACGCCATCGTCCGGCTCAATCCTGGGGTGATCGACGGGTTCGACGTGGACGCGGTGGTCGAGGAGATCGCCGCCACGGTCAACGCCGTCGAAGGCGGGCTGGTGCGGGCAAACGAGCAGGTGCTGCACCTGCTGCGCGGGCGTAAGGAGTTCCGGGACGCCGACGGCGTGTGGCACGCCCTGAAGGTCATCGACTTCGAGCACCCGAACGCCAACACGCTGGTCGTGTCCGACGAGGTGACCATCACCATCCCCGGGAAGACCCCCCGTCGGTTCGACCTCGTGTACTGGGTCAACGGCCTGCCCCTGGTGGTGGTCGAGGTGAAGTCACCGACCGCGAAGTCCGCGTGGGCGGATGCCGCCCGTGAGATCAACGACGTGTACGCCACCGAGTACCCGTGGTTTTTCACCCCCAACGTCTTCGCCGTCGCCTCCGACGGGCTGAAGCTGCGGTTTGGTGCCGCCGGCGCGCCCACGAACCTGTGGCAGCCGTTCCGGTCCACCGCGGACGATGAGAACCTGTCCGGGCAGGCCGACGTGCAGCGCTCCGTCGAGCTGCTGCTCAACCCGGCCACGATCCTGGACGTGCTCGCCAACTTCGCCCTGTTCGACACCTCCGGGGGTGGGGTGGACAAGAAGTACCTGCCCCGTTACCCGCAGATGGAGGCCGCGCACCTGATTCACGAGCGGGTCCTGGAGGGCGGGTCGAAGGGTCTGATCTGGCACCACCAGGGGTCGGGGAAGACGCTGTTGATGGTGTTCGCCGCCTCGCTGCTGCTGGCCGACACCCGTACCGAGTCGCCCACGATCATCCTGCTGTCGGACCGAACCCAGCTCGTCCGGCAGACCTCCGGGGTGTTCACCTCCGCGATGGGGGACGCCTACTTCCACCAGCCCGCCACCAGCCAGGCGTTGCGTTCCCTGCTGGCCGACGATGTGCGCGGCGTCATCTCCACGACCGTCCACAAGTTCGCCGACGCCGGCAAGAACCTGTCGACCCGGAGCAACATCATCGTGCTGGTCGACGAAGCACACCGCACCCAGTCCGCCCGGTCGAAATCCCTGGCCGGGCAAATGCGCGCAGCGTTGCCGCACGCGAAGTTCTTCGGCATGACCGGCACACCTGTCAGGAACCTCGCCACCGACACCTTCGCCCTCTTCGGCGAGGAAACCGACCCGGGCAGAGTGCTGCACCGATACTCGGTGTCCCGCTCCCTGCGGGACGAAGCGACCGTCCCGGTCCTGCTGAACCCGCACCCGGTCGACTTCGAGATAAACGACCAGGCGTTGCAGGCCGAGTTCGACCAGTTCGCCGACGACTTCGACCTCGACGACCCCGACCGTGAGACCCTGTCCCGCAAGTTCGGGCGCCTCACCTCGGTGTTCACCAACCCCGACCGCATCCACGAGGTCTGCCAGCACATCGTGGACCACTACCTGGCCGGCGCCTACCGCAACGGCCTCAAGGCCCAGGTCGTCGCCTACAACCGTGAGCTGGCCGTGGCGTACACGGACAAGATCAACGAGTTGCTGGCCGGCTTTGAGGTGTCACGGGTGCTCGCCGAGGTCGGCAAGCATGACCGGATCACCGCCGAGGTGAACATCTCCGTCTCCGACTCCAAGGACGAAGACCCCGCCATGCGGGCGTTCCGGCTCTCGGAGGCCGAGGAGGAGGAGCAGAAGCGGCGGTTCCTCACCCCGGACGACCCGCTGTGCTTTCTTGTGGTGACCGCGAAGCTGATGACTGGGTTCGATGCCCCCAACGAGGGCGTCCTGTACCTGGACAAGCCGCTGAAGGCCCACACCTTGTTCCAGGCGATCACCCGCCCGAACCGTACCTGGGTGTCCCCGACCGGGTTCGTGAAGACCTCCGGCGTGATCGTGGACTACATCGGCCTGGCCGAAGAGGTTCAGCGAGCTGTCGTCGACCCCACCTCCCCGGGGGCCGGCAAGGGCGGAGGGTTCGTCACCGACCTGACCGAGTTGGTCGCCGAGTTCCGCACCACCTTCGCCCGCATCGAAGACCTTTTCGTAGACGTGGACGGCCTGGACCTCACGGTCAACGGATACGAGTCCGTGCGAGCCATTAACGCCTTCCTGGACGCCAGCCCTGGCGCCGCCGATGCGTTCAGCAAGGACTACCGGCTCCTGGCCCGCCTGTACCCGCTCATCAACACCGACAAGCGGGTGGCCAAGTACCAGGACGGCCTCGGGCTGTTCGGGTCCGTGTACACGACTCTGTTCAAGAAGTCCTCCGACGAGGAGAGGAAGGAACGGCTGGCCGAGCTGGGGCCGATGGTCCTGGAGATCATCAATGCCCACGTCCACTCCTTCTCCGTGGTCGCCTCCCAGGAGGAAGCCCTCGTCCTGGACGCCCAGGGCATCGCCGTCCTCAAGGAGCTGCTGGCCCTCGTCCGCCCCAAGCCCGACAAGGACGACGGCGAGGACAAGACGCCGCCGTCCGCGGCGGAGATCCTGGACCACATCAAGGCCGCCCTCGAAAAGGGCGTCGAACCGGGGTCCGCGAAGTACACCGCCCTCGCGGAGCGGATCAAGCAGCTGCGGGACCGGATCATCCAGAACGCCCAGGACGCCCTGGACTTCCTATCCGAAGCACTCCGGGTCGCCCGCGCCATCGTGAACGCCGAGAAGCACCCCGACGAAGCCGTCGTCGTGCTGGACGACGACCACGTGGGTGTCCTATCGCGAATCATCCACGACCACGCACCGCCCGGCCTCACAATCACGGAAAGGAACCTGGCCGAAGAGATCGACCAGGTAGTCACCCGCACCCTCGCCCAGTCATGGGACAACGCCGACGCCCGCAACCGAGGCGTCCGTCGCGCCACCGCCGCGGTCTTCCGCCGATACAGGCTGAAGCCGGTGGGCGAGCCGTACGACTCCACCGTCGCCTACATCGAAGCCCACTACCTCGTGGACTGACGAATGCGCGGCAGCCGGTGAGGAGGAGGGCGCCAGAAACGGCGCCCCTACCCGAGCCCTCCGGTGCTGTCGATCGCTGGGCGCACAAGCCGATCCCGTCGGAGAAGTCCCGCCAGTATTGTTAAGGCACTCAAATAAGCTCTCGACCAACTGACCAAGTGATGTGTATAACCAAGCCAATTCGGGCCTTGGCTCGGATGCCGGTCGAACGTACCGTCAGCTGATAGCGTCCTCACGATGGCCGCAGGCGTGAGCAACCGCCGCGCCGCCGCAACCACGGCGATCGGATACGCGGACGAGACGGGCGTTCAGGTCGTCACCAAAACCGTGAATGGAACGTTGACCACCGAGCTACGCGGCACCAACGGCTTCGGCTACGACCCCATATTCGTCCCCCATGGCCACCATCGGACTTACGCCGAGATGTCAAGTGAAGAGAAGAACGCGGTCTCACATCGCCGACTAGCTGTCGATGAGCTACGAAAAGCTTTGAACGTCTTCAACTGATCGATCTATGGCCCGAACAGAGGCTACGGCCCTCGTCCTCCAGGTGTTGTGCATCAGCTAGTTCCTCAGGGTCTCCGACTGCTCCCTCGACCGGCTGTGCGCAGCCTAACCAGCGAAGGCATCGTGATACACGCCGCCTTACTCGACCAAGGCGTACGCAACCGTGATTGGCGTTGCCGTCGCGACCTAACCAGTCCGCAACACCTTAGGGATCACCTCATGGACCTGCTGCCCCATGGAGCATCACTGGGCGAGATCCAGGACTACGTCACGGAGATGGAGGCCGAGCGCGGTCTGGATCGCCTCGCCATCGAATCTCAATGCCTCAAGCTCGGTGAGGAGGTCGGCGAGCTGTTCCGCGCAGTGCTCATAGCCAACGACGGTCCCGCAGATCCGCATGGGGTTCGGCCGATGAGCGTGGCGGGCCGGCTGTAGCGTGAGCGGTTATGACAGTCCTCGTCGTCGGTGGTAGCGGATTCCTCGGCAGCGAGGTCGTCCGGCAGTTACTGGCTACGGGGCGCCCGGTGGCCGCGACATACCTGAGGCGACCGGCCGACGTGGCCGGCGCAGCGTGGCACGCCCTGGATATCCGTGACCGTCAGCAGGTCGCTTGCCTGGTGAGTTCGGTCAAGCCGGACTTGGTGATCAATGCTGCTTTTCAGCAGGCCGACTGGGCGAGCACCGCCGACGGCGCCGCGCACGTTGCCATCGCTGCCGCTTCGGTGGCCGCGCGGCTGGTTCATGTCTCCAGCGACGCGGTGTTCTCCGGCAGTGCGATCCGCTATGACGAGACGTCGGTGCCTGACCCGACCACGCCCTATGGCGCTGCCAAGGCTGCGGCCGAGACCGCGGTCAAGGCCATCAGCCCGACCGCGGTAACCGCCCGTACCTCGTTAATCATCGGTGACGGCGGCTCTTTTCACGAACGCCACGTACATGCTCTGGCCACAGGACAATGCACCGGCGTGCTGTTCACCGACGACGTGCGCTGCCCCGTCCACGTCGCCGACCTGGCCGCAGCACTTCTCGAACTTGCCTCATCCGACCACGCTGGCATCTGCCACATCGCCGGAACCGATGCGGTGAGCCGCCACGAACTCGCAACTCTGATCGCCCGCCGGGACGGTCTCGACGCCGCCGCATTGCCGTCCGGACGACGAGCCGACACCGACCTGCCCGGGCCGGCCGACATACGCCTCGACTGCACGATCACCCAGCAACGCCTACGCACCAGACTGCGGGGCGCCCGCGAGTTCCTCAACCGCCACACCGGTAGCAGGGGCGAATAAGAATCAGAATCTACGTTTCGGCATTCCTCAACAAGTGCGGTGTGTGCTCAGCCTCCCACGCGGACGATTCCGTGTGAATCCGGGCGCAGCGTCTGCATTCCCAGGGGGACCTGTTTCCGCGTTGAGTTGATCATCGTTGTGATGAGTGCGCGGCTGTCGCGAGAGTGCGTTCTGGTGATGGCGCGGGGTCGAAGGTGAGGTGGCGGACGGAGAGGTGCAGCAGCGGGGCCATCGCGGAGATGCTGATCGCGATCGCGCAGACCGCGAGGGTCCCTCGGAGTCCGAGGGCGGTGGTGGCGGGAGCGACCAGCAGGTAGGCCACGGGTGCGAGGCCAATTTCTCCGATGGTGGTCCAGGCGGCGACGCGGCCTTGCAACGTTTCGGGGATGTTCCGCTGGATGACGCTGCGCCAGGTCACCATTGCGACCGCCAGCCCGGCTGCGGCCAGGGCCACGGCGGCGGCAATCACCGGCAGCGGCGCCGCGACGGCCATGCAGGCCCCTGGGAGCGCCATCGGGGCGGTGGCCACGCAGGTGGCGTATCCGGCGCGGCGTGGCGTCCACGACAACGCGATCAATGATCCGGCGACCATGCCGAGCCCGAGGCTGGAGGCGATCAGTCCCCAGGCGGCAGGGCCGCCCAGGCGGGTCTGGACGTAGGTGAGTCCGACGATTCCGTACGCCAGATGCCACCCGGCCACCACAACCGACCCCGCCGCGACCTTCCATGCGATCCACGGGGTCCGGGCCACCAACCGCCATCCTTGAGCCAGATCAGCGGCGAATCGGCTGGCGGCGCGGTGTGCGGGTGGGGCAGTGATGCCGATCAGCAGCAGCCCTGACGCCCAGAAGCTGGCGGCGTTGGCGCCGACGCCCCAGGCGGGCCCGGCCGCTGCGACCACGACGCCGCCCACGCTCGGCCCGCAGGTGATCATGCTGTAGTGGGTGAGCTTGGCCAAGGCGTTGGCCTGCTGCCGGTGTTCGGCCGGTACGAGGTCCGTGATCAGCCCGGATCGGGCGGGTTCGGCGAAGGCGCTGGCGACGCTGACGCCGCCGGCGATCAACGCCAGGCTGAGCACCCGTGCGTTCCCTGAGGCGATCAATGTGGCTTGCACGGCGACCAAGGCGCCGATTGTCATCTCCACTGCCACGATCAGGTGAATCCGTGGGAGCCGGTCGGCCAGACCGCCGCCGATCGGCAGCATGATGATTTGGGCGACCATCTGCCCCATCAGCACCATCGCGACCCCGCCCGCACCGCCTCCGTGGCGCAGGACTGCGGCCGCGACGGCACCGGTTGCCATGGCCGTGCCGGCCGAGGATGTCAGCCCGGCCAGCCAGTACCGTCGGTACCGTGGGTTGCCGCGCAGGGGCGCCACCATCTGCGCGAGCTTGGCCGCCGTCCGCGGTCTCCGAGCACCCGCGCGATCCGGGTCAGGTGAAGCCCGCGTCGGCAACCTCATCTCCAGCCCAGACCTCGGCGGATGCGCCGATTCGCTGGAACGCCGATGGGCATGCCGCCAAGACTAGGTCGGCCAGGGCCTGTGGCGGTGGTGAACACGGTACGGATAGATATGACTACCGGTTCCGTCAAGCCCGTTCAGCACCTTCGCGCTCCGCGCTGCGGTCTCCACCGGGACATCACGCAGGAGCTTGAGCGCATACACACCCGTCGCGGTGTCCAGGCGCCAATTGCGATTCATGAGCCCGTCAGCCAAGAAGGTCGCCCTCATGACCTCTCCCAGCCCGAACTCCTCTTGCACGCGCGCGCCAGATCACCGGAGTCCGGCGCGTCCTGGTAGACATCGCCCGCCGCTGCGACCCCGTCGGTCGTCACGGTGACGACGGTACTGACCACAGCGCCACTACGTATGCGTGACCGCCGAGATGAGACGGACCAGCGCTCAAGTCTGCGCCGATCCCGTGGTGGATGGCGGACCAGGCTGATGGATGCGCTATGGGCGTTCGGCGACGGAGGTCTCGGTGGCTCCGAAGGTCTCTCCGTTCAGCAGGTTCGTCATCACGATGCCTTCGCGGCGCATCCGGTTTGCGATCACCTCCTGGGCATAGGCTGCGGCGCCTGCGTCGTTGAGGATCGGCATGTCGGTCGGGTGCGGTTCTACTGCGCTCCATGGAGCCTGCCGGATGCCGGTTACATGGTGGCCCTGGAATCCTTCCGGTACCTGGAGGATGTGCTTGCTGCGGTAGGCCCAGATCACGAAATGGTGATCGGGGCCGAGGATCTCGTACGCTCCGGTGAGCAGCAGATCGGTGACCTGGCAGCCGGATTCCTCAACGGCTTCACGCCGGGCCGCCTCGACGATGGGCTCACCGAACTCGACCTTGCCGCCCGGCAGCAACCAAAAGCCTGCGTACGGGCCACGTTCCTGCCGGACGAAGGTCACCGTCTCGCCTGGCCCGGGAACGATGACCAGTGCCGCAGTCACCACCTGTTCCGGCATTCCGACCGTGTCCCGCCTTCGCTTCGGCTCCTACCGCAGCGCCTGAGTCTATGGGTGCCGTGCATCGATCGCTGGGTCGTCCGCGAATCAGGGCTGGACGGCGCTGGTGATGGGGGAATATCCGCCCGGATCGAGGCAGGACAGACTCGCGGCCTGCGTTCATCCGTCTGCTCCACCTGATCGCGGCACGAGCCCTTGTTGAGTAAGGCGGGGCTACCAGTGGCCAGCGACGTCCACGCGCGAACGAGGTAATGTCGGCGATGCTCGCCCGATCAAGCTGCGCCTGCGGCTAACGTCAGCCCGGTGACCGCCGACACTTCGCCCTCGGAGTCCTCTGATCGCCTGCGCGCGAAGCTGGTCGCCACGCTGAGGGAGCGGGGGTCGATCCGCTCGCCGGCGGTTGCCGCGGCGTTCACGAACGTTCCGCGCGAGAAGTTCGCGCCCGAGGTGACCTTGTCGGCGGCGTACTCCGCCTACGACGTCATCGTCACCAAACGCGATGCCGGGGGAGAGGCGATCAGCTCGGTGAGCGCGCCGTGGCTGCAGGCCGAGATGCTCGAGGCCGCCCGGCTCGAGCGCGGAGCGCGGGCGCTGGAGATCGGCAGTGGAGGGTGCAACGCCGCGCTCATCTCCGAGATCGTCGGCCCCGACGGCCTGGTCGTCACCGTCGACATCGATCCGTACGTCACCGAGCGAGCGGCCCGGTTCCTCGCCGAGACCGGCTACCCGCACGTCAAGGTCGTCCTCGGCGACGCCGAACACGCCGCCGAACCATACGGCCCCTATGACGCGATCCTCGTCACGGCCGGTGCCTGGGACTGCCCATGGGGGCATCTACTCGCCCCCGGCGGCCGGATGGTCGTCCCACTACGCTTCGCCTCGATCACCCGGTCGCTCACCTTCATGCGGGACGGTGACCGGCTCATCGGACAGAACCCGACGGTGTGCGGCTTCGTCCCGATCCAGGGTGCCGGAGCCCACGCCGAGCAGGAAGCCGTATTGGCCGGCGGCGCCGTGAAGTTGACGATCGACGGCGGCCCCGCCCTGGACACCGCGGCGCTCGACCGCGCATTGGCCGGTGCCCGGACCGAGCTGTGGACCACCGTCACGGTCGGCAACGGCGAGCCGTTCGACACCCTCCACCTGTGGCTCGCGACCGTCACGAACACCTTCGGCTGGATCTGGCCGAACCCGGACCACGACCGCGACCTCATCAGCCCCGCGATCCGCTGGTTCTGCCCCGCGCTCATCACACCCGACAGCTTCGCCTACCTGACCATCCGCGACGCTCACAGCAACGACGAGGCAAAGGAACGACGACACCGGTTCGGTGCCCACGGGCACGGACGCCACGGCGCAGACCTCGTCCAGCAACTCGCCGAGCACGTGGCGACATGGGACCGCGATCGCAGGAACGGCCCCGGCCCGGACTTCACCCTCGACCCGGCTGATGCGGCAGTCCCGGCCCCGGCTGTCGGCCGGATCTTCACCAAACGCCACACCCAACTGGTCATGTCCTGGCCCGCTTGATTCCTGATGCCTTCTTAGTGAGCCCTGACGCCATGCAAAGATGTCGCGGATGAGTCACGCTGCAGGGACGGCGAGCGGCCGAGCGAAAGCTTCCCCTCTGGCGTAGGTCTCCCGGTGAGGAAAGGTTCGTGCAGAAGAATCCGGCCGCCAGATATGGGGTCACTCGCGGATGCCACGGCCCAACGGTGCGCGGAGGCGATCTCAAACGTCGGCGGCCTCGTCCTGCAGTTCGTTCTGTGGACCGGGGGCGTGGATGCACCGGATCAGGGCGCCAGTGTCTGTTTCGCGTAGCCCTTGATGGTCGCACTGCTGGCAGGCGTCGATCACGGAGCGGTCGCGGACTCGCTTAACGTCGGCGTTCAGCTTCCGGAGCACGATGAGTGCGACCGGCTGTTGATGCCAGCGCGGTGGATCGTACTCAGGTATGGCGTGGCGGACTTCGATGGCTTTATCGATCTTGTTGTTGAGGATGGTGACCGTGGCGGAAGACGCTTCCGGAGGTCCCATGTGCGCGTTGCGTTCCTTCCAAGCGGCTGCCGAGTCTGCTGCCCGCCAGGCGAAGCAGATCATTTGCCCGGCCGTGTAGCCGGCGGCGAAACCCTTCTTGACGACCTCGGCGAGTTCTTGGCGCCGCGCTTCGGGAACCTCGGGGTAGTCATATTTTTTCGTCAGCAGCCCGTCGAGGTAGGAGATGACGTTGGTGATCTCCATGCGCTCGACCAACTCTGCGAGGGCCTGGCGAGCGTTCTGAGGTTCCGGGCCGCTTCCGATCACGAAGTAGTTGCTGATCTCTTCAGCGATCGATGTGGTCACCTTGCTGCCACCGACCAGCCGCCATTTAATGTCCGTGACAAGAAACCGGACGTTACCGTCCTGTTCCGAGAGAACGAACGCGTCATGGGGGCTCTCGGAGGCGATAGCTACAAGGTGAGCGCGGTACAGGTCGAGAAGAGCCGCCGTGTCCAGGTCGGTGTCGCCGGTCCACCCGAGCGGATCTAGATCGGCTAGGCTGGGCAGTGGCTCGCTAGGTCGGTAGGCGGCGTGGTTGACCAAGGCGAGATAGAGCGGGAGTCCTGGTGAACCGTCGCTTGGTAGTCGGCTCGTCGACCCGTCCTTGGCATCTTCATCCGCAAGGGCATCAGCGATCTTGCGTGCCTCTTCTTCAGCCTTTTCTTTCTCTCGCTCCTTCTCGGCTCGTGCTGCCTCTGCCCTGAGCCTTTCCTCGTGTTCCTGCTCTTGCCTCTGGACGTTGCTGCACTCGGGGCAGAGGTATCTGTCGTTGAGCCGGTCGAGGTACTTGCCGCCTACCTTGGCGGCCCATGATCGGTTGTTGACGCGGATCGGCTCGTCGCAGTTGATGCACAGCGAGTTGAGTAGGACCGCGTGTGAGACAGAGTTCACCGTCGCTGCGACCCACTGCTGCTCGCCGATACTTCCGACGGTACGGGCCCACGTTCCGTCTTCCGCGATCTCCCAATACTTCGTGGCGACTTCCTGCAGTTCCTTCGGCTGGTCGGCCTTAATGACCACACGGATCCGTGGGCTGTTGTGCGGGACTTCAATGATCACCGGCGCAGGGGCGGTCTGTGCTCGCTTCGCCCGTTCCCGCCTACGTCGACGTTCGCGCTTACCCATGCGGCCCTCCCTGTTCCTCGTTTATATGGCTTCGAACTCGCGCTAGCGTCATCTGCGCCGATCAGAAGGTCGCCTGATCGACGGCTGGTCGTGCGGCCGCAGCATCGGCCGTCGCATGGAGTCCGTCGGCAGCCGCTCACGCCAGCCCGGCGCAGAGGCTTTTTCGCGGCCCCATCGGATCGTGTTGCACAGCTGGCAGTCGCCCCATCCGGTTGGAGGGTTGCGGTCGACCGGTCCTTGGGGATGAATCGAGCAGCCGGTGCGCGGGATGGGGCGGGAGAGCTCTCGTGCGATGCAGAACGCCGTGTACGTACGCCCGGCGATCCGCTCGAAGTCGCCGGGCGGCGATTCCACGTTCAAGCGGAATGCCAGGTCGTTGACGGTACGCATCACTGACCGCAGCTCTTGGAGCCCCGTGGCGGAGTCGGGAATCTTCCTGCGGCGGTCCGACGTCTGCCATGGCGCGGTGATCTGATCGGCGGTTGGAACCGAGGCGCCCCCTTTCTTACGGCGCTCGTTGCACAGCAGGCACTTACCCCAGCCCATCGGTGCTAGCGGATCGACCGCGCCGTCGGGATGGAGTGGGCAGCCGGTAAACGATTCGCGGCTGCCGAGGTTGCGCGCAAGGTTATAGACGCGGAACAGCTCGTCAGCTGCCTCGTCGAACCCCTCGGAGGGTGAGCCAGCGTCCAGGTCGTCGACCCGGGAGTTCGCGGTGGCCAGTGCAGCATTCAGCTCGCGCAGGTCATGGGAGATCCCGGGGCGAACCGTGCGTCGTTGCTGCATGGGACTCCTCTTCGTCGATTCCCGCTGGCCAGGTGACTGCCAAAGGCCCATTATCAGCCACCGTCTTCCGGAATATGCACACAACCGTCAACGTCCGTTTTGTCGTGACCGGAGGGTGATCGTGCAGCGAGCATCTCAGGGGTCCGACCTCAATACGGCCTGCCGATATATGGCTTTTAGGTCCACTCCCACACCGAGGTTGCCGTTTCTGCGGCGCCGACCGCCCTAAGTCTGGCCACGTGTCATTGCGGAGGAATGCAGAGCCGTGTGCCGAAGATTCGCATTGTTGACGAGCGGGATCTGCAGGCGGGCGAAGACATCGTCACCTTCGCTGGCCCACGGACACGCCCGCTTGGAGACCCTGAGCTCTACAGCCGGCGACCGACGACGACAAGGGGGGACGCCCTGCGTCACGTGACTGTCCGATGATCCCCGTCAAAGCAACCCCGGAGGGAACCGCCTGTGATCACCGACCAAGGCGCCGTAGGTTCTCCATTGGCCGCCTGCATATTCGCGATGGCCGAGGACATCAAGGCTGCCGTCGCCGCCAAGCCACCGGCACCCGTCGTGCTCGCCTACGCCTGTCGGGGATTTGTGATTGGGGGAGTGGGCAGCAGCCTCTTGTACGACTACGCCATCGTCCGCCGCGACAACTACGCCGTTTGCGACGACTACTGTCATCGGACCGCCATGATGCTCCGGGACGTCCTTGGCTCGCAGCTGATCCGCCGCTACGCCAACGGCACCAGCGACGCGGAGATCGGCCAACTGGCCGACGCCGCCGAGGCCGAACTGCGCGAGTACACCGTCGAAGACATCGACCACATCGGCGGAGCGTTGATCACTCTCGGCGTGACGCTCCAAGAGATCACCAACCGGCTTGCGCACCGCCCAGAGCTACCATCCACGATCCGCGGTGCGGCTCGCGTAGCCGCTGACTCCGCCAAGATCCTCTGGTCCCACTACGGCGGCGACTCCGGTGGGTGGTAACCCCCGACAGATCCCCATTGCGCTGCGCGTGCCCTCACACCTGGACGAGCGTCCATCTAAACTAACCGGTAGTTGCAGCAATCGTAATCTATTGCACTGAACGCAAAAGCTTGCGTATGATGCATGCATGACCGTGTTCGAAGAGATCGCCGCGATCCTGCACCCGCTGCCCGAGCCAGGCTCAGTGGAGCCAGAAGAGCTGTACAACGATGCCTGCCGGGCCGTCGACAATGAGCGGCGCCAGACGGCCGAATGGTTGGAAGGCGCCTGGGACGGAGGGGACGCCGAACCGCTACTCAACGCCATCGGCCAAGCCCGGCGTCGTCGTGAACAGGCAGAAGAGGACATCCGGCGGTTGGTCGCCTACGGCCGCGAGTTCACCCGGCCGCGCCCCTACACCCTCGCGGACCTCGCCGAGGCCGCCGGAATGTCCATCTCCGGTGTGCGTACCTGCTACGACCACGACCAGGTGGCTGCGGTCACCTCGGCAATCGGCCGACCGTCCCGTGACTGGCGGGCCACCGACCCTACCGGCGACGACGGCTGAGCCATCGCCCACGACGATCCCCAATGGCGCCAGCCGTCTGACCCGCAACTCGATCAATAACAGAATGTATATCCGGATTGACGGCTCGTTACCGCGCCGGGCAGCCTCTGGGCCTGCGGTACATGAAGCCGCGTTCCCAGAGAGGAATTCCATGGCCATCGAGCCGACCGAAGAACAGCAGGCTGCCCGTGATGTGTTCGCCGCGGGACGGGACCTGGCCCTGGTCGCCGGCGCGGGCACGGGCAAGACCTCCACCTTGATCCTGATGGGCGCTGCCACGCGCAAGCGTGGCCTGTACGTGGCCTTCAACAGGGCGATCGCCGATGACGCCCGCAGACGATTCGGGCCGAACGTGGAGTGCCGTACCGCGCACTCTCTCGCCTTCCAAGCCGTCGGGCGGCATTACCGCGACCGGCTGAACGTCTCGGCGCGTATCCCGGCGAGCCAGACCGCCAAGATCCTCGGGATCACTCGAGACCTGCAGATCAACTCCCACACCGTCAAGGTCAATCATCAGGCCCGCCTGGTGATGGGAATGATCCGCAAGTTCTGCTACACCACCGACCGTCAGGTCATGGCCCGTCACATAGAACCGGTGAACGGGCTGGACGCGCTCGGGCAGGACTATCTCGCCCGCACCCTCCAGCGCTATGCGGCCAAAGCGTGGGAGGACATCCGCTCACCGAACGGAAAGCTGCGGTTCGAGCACGACCACTACATGAAGATGTGGGCGATGACCGGCCCGGTACTGAAGGCAGACTTCGTCCTGCTGGACGAAGCTCAAGACACCAACCCGGTGCTGGAGGAGGTCTTCCTCGCCCAGGACGCTCAGCGGGTGTGTGTCGGGGACCCCGCCCAGCAGATCTACGGCTGGCGCAGCGCCAAAGACGTGATGACCGGATTCCCGGCCGAACACCTGCACCTCACCCAATCCTTCCGGTTCGGCCCACAGATCGCCGAGGTGGCCAACCGGTGGCTGCGGCACGCCGAATCGGACATGCAATTGACCGGAAGCAGCCCCGCCACCTCACGCGTCGGCGCCGCACCCATGCCGGACGCGGTGCTATGCCGCGGTAACGCCGACGCGATGGCCGAGGTCTTGGCCTTCCTGGAACTCGGGGTGCCCGTCGCCTTGACCGGCGGAGGCAGCGCCCTGCGCCGCATCGCCACCGCCGCCGAAGAGCTCAAAGCCGGCAAACGCACCAGCCACCCCGAGTTGTTCTTGTTCAACTCCTGGGACGAAGTCCAGGACTACGCCGAAAACGACACCGCCGGCCAGGACCTCAAAGCGATTGTCCAACTGGTCGACAAGTACGGCACGGATCAGATCATCCAGGCCGTGGACCGGCTCTCCGCCGAGCAGGACGCGAAGGTCACCGTCTCCACGGCGCACAAGGCCAAGGGCCGTGAATGGTCCAGCGTCCGCATCGGGCAAGGCTTCGCCGCCCCACCGGTGGACGACGAAGGCATGCCACGCCCGCTGCATTCAGCCGAAGCCCGCCTAATCTACGTCGCCGTCAGCCGCGCCCGCGACCTCCTCGACCCCGAAGGCATCACCTGGATTGACGCCTACGAAAAGGCCACCGCGAGCCCGCCCGGCACCGTCGCCGGACGGCCGATGATCGAGCTGAGCCTGACCGCCCAGCTCAAGCACGACAGCTCACCGGTCTCCCTGTTCATGGCCGAGCACCTGCCCGACAGCGTGAACCTCGAACGTGACTACCTGCAGCACCTGAACGGCCTTCCGTACCCAGTACAGCCGATCGACGTGCAGTACCCGGATTGGTCCGCGCTCGGACACGCCATCGATTACCGGCTTCGTCTGTCCTTCGATGGGCATCTCGGCGGCGCCGTCGCCTCCGGCGTCTTCGCGCTCGAGGGCACCGATCCGTTCCCCGGCGCACCGGCACCGCCCGTCCGCGAAGCCCTGCACGCCACGGGCCGGCAACTCCTGGCCGCCGTTGAGACCTACCTCGACGACCCCGACAGCCTCACCGAGGAAACCGTAGTGAGACTGTGCTTCGTCGCCGCCTTCTTCGAAGACATCACCCGCACCGGCCAGATCCGCCGCTACAGCATGCTCGCCGAGGCAACCCCCGACACCACCCTGAACGACCTGATCGCCGAGGTCCCCTCCTACGTCATCGACGACATCGCCGGCCAAATGAAACTCGCCGAAGCACCTCTCGCCCCCTTCCGCGCCCTGCCACAGCCGGGCAAGGTATGCGGCCCGGTATTCAGCGGAAGCGGAGACATCGGCGGAGCCGACGCCGACTTCATCCTCGACGGCCTGCTCCTGGACTGCAAAGCCACCAAAGACCCACGGCGGCTCGGCCACGAGGAGATCTACCAGCTCGCCGGCTACCTCCTCCTGGACTACGACGACGACTTTCGCATCGACCGCGTCGGCCTATACCTCTCCCGCCAAGGCCGCCTGATCACCTGGACCGTCGATCAGTTCCTGCAACGGCTCGGCGCCACGCTTCCCCTTCCAGAACTACGGTCCAGCCTGCGCAAACACTTGCGCAACGCGGCGAGGCAAGCCGATTACATCATGGAGAAGAAGTGAACGATTACCAGCTCCCGCAGGTGCCGGAGGTACTCGCAGGGGCAGGACAAACGAGCCAAGACCAGCCATGAACTGGCGCTGAGACCCCAGCGGTGAGAGTAGACCACCGGCCAACGACATGGTGGGAGTAAGCGTTCGGTATGACGCAGCAGAGTCATGGCCTCTCGGGCCATGCCTTCAGGCAACCCGTGCGGAGCAGAGAAACGCGTCATTTACCGACGAAGATGAGTGGCGCTCAGGCATGATGTGGTGACAGAAAGCGATCGAAAGAGAGGACAGGGGAACCGGAATGACCATCACCGACGTCAAGATTGATACCGATCGTCCGTTAGAGCGGATAGTTGATGGGGCCACCGTCGCGGTCGCGGCGCGGCCGATCCCACCGGCCGAGACAGCGGCCCGTCCGGCATGGCTGCCAGATGGCTGCCCACCCTGGTGCGACATGGGCCCTCTCCACAAGGACAGCGACCACCTCGACGATCGCGTCCACTCTGGATCGGCGACGCAGATCACCCTCACCGCCGAAGAGCCGCCTTTGGGGCCCGGCGTGACGCCGGACGGTATGGGATGGACCGGAGAGTCGGTCTCCTACCCTCAGCCGGTCCAGGCAGACATCTACCTAGAACAGCACTACCGGGAGGCGACTCCGCGCGTGTGGGTCGGCCGCGACGGCAGAACGACCGGTATGCATCTCACGCTGGATGAGGCCGAGCAGTTCGCCCACGAGGTGCTCAAGCGCGTGGCCATCGGTAGACTCACGCGGCCTTCGAGCAACAGCCGGGCCGGCTGCCCATCATGGTGTGTGGACGATCACGACTCCCCGCTGAGTCACCACGAGCACATCAGTGAGATCTACGGCGTCGCACTGACGGCCCATCCCTATACGGTCAGTGTTGCGAGCGGGCAGCCCGAGACCTACCACGCGCCGATACTCGCCGCCATTAACATCGATGACGACGAACCGTCCTACATCGCAGTCATCGGCCACGACGACAAGTCGAGAAGCCGCCTGACCGCAGAGGAGGCCGACCAACTCGCTAACGTCCTGCACACACTCGCGGCGACTGTCCGCACCGCGCAGGAGATCCGGCCGGAAGCGCCACCATCATCAGCCGAATGAGAGTCCGTCAACCGGAGCTAGCCCGCTGGCCTACGTTTGTGACGTGCAGGTCTACTGCACATCAGGGCGGGGTTTGAGTTCGTGCTTTCAGTCGAGCTCTCTAATGTAAAACGATGCGGCATCGGCGTCTCATTAGTCATCGCGGCCAAATGAGGCGCCGCCGCATCCAGGCCGCGAACTCATCCTGCTTTGGAGTCAGGCGGGCTGAGTAATCGGAGAGACTTGTGGATACTCATCGACCAATACTGACTTTGGGGCTGTCGCTGATCGTCGCTGACATTGGGCCCCAGCGTTGGCGCCTATATACACCTGAAGAGGTCTTCTCTCACCGTTGGCTCGCAGACATCACGCCTGCGGCGATGCGGAGGGCAGCGCAGACAGGCGAGTTCCAGCACACTCGCATACGAAATAAGATCTACTTCACCGCCGACGACATTGCCGCGATCATCGCTGCTGGTCGACGGCCTGCAAAAGAGAGCACACCGCTGTACGGTCCCCTGCCACGGGCGCCGCAGAGAACTCCGGCTGGGCCGTCATCGGATATACAGCCGCTCCGTGCTCGGCCCGAAGCGCGTCGTCGTAGATCACGCAAAGATGCTGATACGAGCCCTACGATCACGGACGCAGCAAGCTAACATTCATCCTATGGAGCAGGACCTAACCGATTACGAGTATCTCGGCGATCCGGACGCTGACCGCACGCTAGATTTCCGAGATCATCGACGACAAGAATCTTTCGTCGAGATGGCCGAGACAGCCAAGCAAGCGGCCGCCACCGCGCCGCCACTGGAGCCCGAACAGATTGCAACGTTAAGGGCGGTCTTTCACGCCAGCGCGAGAAGGCCAGATAGTGAGCTCATGCGTTGGCGGCTTCGTCTCTACTGCGGCCACGTTATCGAGCGGACCTCGCATATAAGCAACAAGACCGTTCATCAAGCGTTTACGGGCTGCGCCCGGTGCTCCGAATGCGGTCTGTACCCAGCGACAATCATCGCCGCCAAGCCACTCGGAAGCCCTTCGGCATCCGCGATTACCTCTACGCCCGATGCCGGGGTTCCTCTGCGACGCCCCACGCGCAAAGAGCTTGAAGCACGAATAGCCGAGCTTGAAGCCGAGAACGAAGCTCTCCGGCGGCACTCCGGCGAGTAGAAGCACGTCTTTCCAATAGATTCGCTTCGAGCCCCAGGCTCCCTGCCAGTCCAACCTGCGGTTTCTCCTGGACGTGCGGAGCTGCGGTGTTCGTAGTGGAGCCAGCGCCGGGCGCGCTTCACCGATGGCAGTGGGTGCTGGTTGTGTTGATATTTTGCTTGGATCCTGGTTATCACACGATTCCCAGGCTGGGGAAAACTGTCTAAGACGTTGTGGTCGGCGGGGGATGTTCGGTAAGCCATCGCCTTTCGACTGTGAGGTCCGGCGGGAGAATGTCGTACTCGATGGCGTAGGTCGGTGCAGGGTGGTTCTGCCCGTCCCAAGGAGATGGCAGGCGAGGGCCTGAAGGTTTCCAGTAGCGCCAGGGGTCGTGCAAGGGATGGTGGACGACGAAGGTGTCAGCCGCGTCGTAGACGACCTGGACAAGAGCCATCCCAACCGCGCCTTGGATCACCATGCGATGGTCGGTGCGCTTGCGCGAGTCCAGGGCCTGCGTGGCAATGCCTGGGAGAAGCAGCAGTCGATGGGGGTCCAAGGGAAGGACGATGTCGCAGAACGCGGCCGCGGCGAGTTGATCGTCGGCGTCCTGGGCGTTGAACAAGACAACGGGTACATCGCTGGTCAGCAGGCACATGCCGCTGAAGCCCAGGCCCCACGGCCGCGCGTAGAGGGTAAGGGCGAGGGCTGCCAGATGCCCAACGATGTACTGCAGGTGCGGGTTGTTCGCTGCTATCGCAGCGATGCCAGCCGGCACCTCCAGGGCCTTGCCGCCCTGGCTCGCATGGGTCAAGCGCTTGCGTTGGCGGGTGGTGCGCAAGATCTGAGCCGCCATCCACCAGGCCAGGTGCATGCGCTCGACAGGAGCCAGGGGCCAGCTCTCGGGCAGCGCGCCCTCCGGCGCGTCCAACACAGCCTTCATGACGGGTGCGGCATCGTCTTCGAACTGCATGAGCAGTTCTTCGACGAGGTGATGGGGCACGCCCTCAAGGGTCGACCCCCAGTAGAAACCCCGCTCGACCAGGATGTTCTTCGGACCAGTCGGAAACGGTCGGTCAACGTGATCGATACGGCGAACAGTTAGTTCAGGCTGCTCGCGACCGCGGTCCTCAGCGAAGCGTCGTAGGTACATCTGCGGCACGGTGTGGTCGCGAGTCTTCCCCACGTTGTGATCTGCTTTTTTCCCCGCCGACCCATTACCCACTAGGCACCTCCAATTCCCTGACGCACTACAGTAGGCGGAGGGTCGGACAAACCGGTAAATCCCCAAGGTCAACCGAGCCGCATATCGGCTCGAAGATCGCGGCTTAACGTCCGTTTTCGCTCCATCGCTATGCATGGGCTCCGACGTGCCGAGCCGGTGTCTTAGCTCGCGGGCATGCCCGGGACGTAAACGACGGTGACGAAGGAAATCTGTGATGCATCGACGATGAGCCGGTCGAGATTTGGCAGGTCCTGAGCCAGGGTCTCGTTCGCTTGGGTCACACGGATCGGCTTGGCCACTACCAGGCCACGGCCCTTCTCAACATCGAAGGTGAATGCGTAGAGCTTTCCCTCCACGAGTCGCCCGTCCACGAGGTGGAGCCCTACGTAGGGGACTTTGCCGGCAGGCTGGTCACTGAGACCATGCAGCCAGACATCGCCACTGGGACGGAATCCCTCTGGCTTGCCGCGCGTGCGGAATCGAAAGAGACCGTAAGCGATCAGGAGAGCGCTGGCCAGCAGCATCGCGATGCTCGCGGCGGCCGAGCGTATATGGCGTCCTAGGTACTGGTTGCCTCCAGCCGCCCATGCATCGGCCCGCAGCGTGAACGGCAACCACCCATGGGGTACAAGCAACAGAAGGAGGACGCTGACCCCAGTTGTTGCCATGCCAACGGCGAATACCTCAAGGAGCTGGTGAAGAGCGTTGGCGGACCGCGCCGGGCTGAACCGCTCGACGAGTCTGAGATACGACCAACCGGGTACGAGCGCGAGGACAATGATCAGCGCACCGAAGGTCGCAGGTGGCGCCACTATTGATCATTCTGATGAGTCGGTGCTGGGCGGAGACGTCGCGGAAGACCCCGTGGAAGCTGCAGGGTCCATAGAAGCTGAGGGTGGGACGTAGCCTGGCGGAATCTCGGTGGGGATGATCTTGGCACCCTCGCGGAACTCACCTTCACCTAGCGTGTTCACGCGGTGTACGGACCGGTCCTCTTTTTCTGTCATGGCGTCCAGTATCGAGCAGAACTACCTGCCACCGCACGACTACCGCAAAACCAGGTGATCAGGGAGGCGCCACGGCCAGGCTGCGAAGGAGGTATGACCGGCCGGGCCCCGGCTCGACGACATCCATGTGCGCTGCTCCCGAATGCCGTACGAGCCTGTCCTGTTGTGTCCACGGACGTGTATACCAGGGTCACGTTCCATGGAAGTGGTGGACGAGAGCAAGGCCGTGCTCTCGGGAGGCGGGGATTTCGGTCACATCGCGATCGCGTCGGATAGCTGCCAGCGTGGGTGCTCGGCGGGTGCTCGTATGTCGCGGTACGGCCCGGCAGCATCCGGCACGGCATCGGGTTGACGCGCCGCGAGGTGAATGGCAAATGCGGACCGAACGACACGTACCGGCAGTGCGGGACACGGTGCGACATCGCAATCTTGGCAGAGCTGCGGACTTTTAATCCATAGGTTCTGGGTTCGAGTCCCAGGCGCCCTACCAGTCCTGACGTGGGGTTTCGCCTGCCCGGGCGGAGCCGCGGTCGTTGTGGTGGGGCCAGGGTTAGGCCATGGTGGGGCCGAGCTGTCCAACGTGTCGCGGCGATCGGCTTCTCTCAGGTCGATGGCCGCTCACTGGGCATCGGCCGAGGGCGCGGCCGCGCGGAGCGTTGATTCGGACGAGCGGGCGTGTGCTCGGTCGGCGTGGGTGGTGTGCGACGTCGATCACCGCGCTTCGGCCGGACGATCGCAGCCGGCCGATGGTGGGCGCAAGCGAGGATGAAGAACGGCGACATGGCCATCGCGCGCTCGCCGGCTGAGACCGTCAGCGTCCCCTGGCGTACGGCGCGGTCCTCCGTACCATTGGTGTCATGTTCGCCCTCCTCCGCTCGGTGTGGCAGGAGCCCCGTCCCCCCGGCCCGCCGACGCGGGTGTGGAGAGACTGGGCCCTCGTCGGGGCGCTCGTGCCGGCCGCGGTGCTCGAAGGAGTTCTGCGGCCGGAGGTTCCGTGGCGGGTGCTCTCGCTGATCCTCACCGTCGGGCTGGTGCCCACGCTGCTGTGGCGCCGGACCAGACCGCTGCTGATGGTGGCGATCGCCTTCGGCGCCTCCGGCCTCGCCGCGTTGCTCACGAGCGGAGACCCGCCAGGGCTGGACACTCTGGCGTACATCGTGCTCCTACCCTACGCGTTGTTCCGGTGGGGGTCCGGACGTGAGGCCGCGACCGGGGCGGCGATCATTCTGATCAAGGTCGTCATCTCGCTGATCTCCGGCGACATGAGCCCTGGCGATACGGTCGCCGCGTTCGCCATCCTGTTCGGGGTGATGGCGTTGGGCGGGGCGTTCCGGTATCGAGCCGGCGCGAGGATGCGCGCGCTCGATCGAGTCAAACTGCTCGAACGGGAACGACTGGCCCGCGACCTCCACGACACCGTTGCGCATCATGTATCGGCGATCGCGATCCGTGCCCAGGCGGGTCTGGCGACCTCGCCGTCGGACCCGGACGCCGCGACCGACGCGCTTCGCCTGATCGAGAACGAAGCGTCGCGCACCCTTGCCGAGATGCGCACCATCGTCCGCGCCCTTCGGCGCGACCAGCCGGCGGAACTGGCGCCCAGCCCGCACATCACCGATCTCGAACGACTCGCGAGCCAGACGCGCTCCGGTCCGTCCGTGAAGGTAGAGATCAACGGTGACCTCGGCGATCTCCCGCCGTCGATCGCCGCAGCCATCTACCGCCTGGCCCAGGAGTCGGTCACCAACGCCCGGCGGCACGCGCGGCACGCGACCCGTATCGAGGTCCATGTCGCCGCCGACGACACGTCGGTGCGCCTGCGTGTGAACGATGACGGTGACATCAGCCTCATGCGCCCGACCACGTCTCCGGGATACGGGCTCATCGGCATGAGCGAACGCGCAGGCCTCCTCGGCGGCACCTGTGAGGCCGGCCCGGATCCCGAGCGAGGTTGGACCGTGACCGCCGTACTGCCTCGTGCCGGGTGGGCGAGATGAGCATCCGGGTGATCGTCGCTGACGATCAGGAGATCGTCCGCACCGGCCTCAGGATGATCCTGAACGCGCAGCCGGGCATCGACGTCATCGGCGAGGTCGCCGACGGACGGCGAGCCGTCGAACTCGCCCAGCGCGAACGCCCGGACGTGTGCCTGTTCGACATTCGCATGCCGGGCATGGACGGCATCGAAGCCACCCGCGTCCTCGCCGGCCCGACGGTCGAGGCTCCTCTCGCCGTCGTCGTCATCACCACCTTCGACCTCGACGAATACGTCTACGCCGCTCTCAAGGCCGGCGCCCGGGGATTCCTGCTCAAAGACGCCGGTCCCGAACTGCTCGCCCAGGCGGTCCAGGCCGCCGCCGACGGCGAGGCGCTCATCGCGCCGAGCATCACCGCACGACTCCTGCAGGCCTTCGCCGACGCCGCACCCGCGCCGGCGACGGCCCAGCCCATCGACGCGCTCACGGACCGCGAAGAGCAGATCCTCGCCGCCGTGGCACGGGGGCGGACCAACAACGAGATCGCCCGCGAGCTCCACATCACGCTCAGCACGGTCAAGACGCACATCACCAGCCTGATGGTCAAGCTCGGTGTCCGGAACCGCGTTGACATCGCCATCTGGGCGTACGAGACAAAGCGCGTCGGCAACCGGTTCGGGATGCGCTGACTCCGGCGACGCGGAGGCCGATCGGCCGAAAGTACGGCCCTTCCGTCGGAGGATCGGCCGACTCGGCTCAGGCCGTTCTGCCGATGAATCGCACCACGTCAGCGGTCACCATCGAGTCATGACCGACGTGACCACCTCCCACGTCACCACGACGCGGGCCGTCCGTCGATCGGACCCCAGAAGGGACTTCGCTGTGATCCCCTCCGCCAAGGTGAAGCGCGCCAGGGCGAACTGGCTCATGCCGGCAGGCCTGCTCGTGCTCACCGTCGTTCCGGTGGCCGCGGGTATGGCCCGCCTGGCCGAACTGCTCGGCGGCGCGGTCGTCACGCCGGAGAACGCCCGGTTCTTCGCGTCGCCCGTACCCGTGATCGTGCACATCGTCAGCGTCACCCTGTACAGCGTTCTCGGCGCCTTCCAGTTCCCGCCGGGTCTCCGCCGCCGGAATCCCCGCCGACACCGCGTCATCGGGCGGCTCCTGGTGCCGTGCGGACTCGCCGCAGCGCTTTCGGGCCTGTGGATGACCGTGTTCTATCCCCGTCCCGACGACACCGGCGATCTGCTTACCGGCCTCCGGCTCGTGTTCGGCTCGGCCATGGTCTTGTCCATCGTCCTCGGCTTCGCCGCGATCAGGCGGCGGGACATCGTCCGGCATCGCGCCTGGATGATCCGCGCTTACGCGATCGGGCTCGGCGCGGGCACTCAGGTGTTCACTCAGCTGCCCTGGATCCTGCTGGTCGGGCCGCTCGGCAAGCCCAGCAAGGCGCTGCTCATGGGCGCGGGCTGGCTGATCAATCTCGCCTTCGCTGAATGGATCATCCGCAGGCGCCGACCGAGCCGCTCCGTACCACCCCGGCCCACCCTGTCGTACGCGGATTCCGCGGCCGCGGCCACCACGCCATGCGAACTTTGAGGAGACCAGATGAAGGCGATCGTCCAGGAGCGGTTCGGCCCGCCGGACGTCCTGCGGCCGGCGGACACCGACCCACCTGAGATCGGGCCGGACGACGTGCTGGTCCAGGTGCAGGCAGTCGCGCTCAACCCGTACGACTGGCACATGCTTTCGCTCCCGGCTTCGTCCCGCCGAATCACGGCTGCACCCGCTGAGGGAACCGCCACCGTCCCACTGCGAGATCAGGGGCGGTAGGCGGCTTCCAGGCCGCCGGCCGCAGCGAGCAGCGTCTGCCCGCAGGTGGTGCGTGCGCCGATCAGGGTGACTCCATCGTAGGTCCCGGTGGGGTCGCCCTTGTGGAAAGCGATTCTGAATTGCAACGCCGTCGATGACCACTCCCGTCTGGCCTACACCGAAATCCTCCCCGACGAGACCAAGGAAACCGCCACCGCGTTCTGGCAACGAGCCGAGGCGTTCTTCACCGCCGCAGGGATCACCGTCACCCGTGTGATCACCGACAACGGCTCCTGCTACCGCTCCCGCCTATGGCACGACACCCTCACCGCAGCCGGCATCACACCCAAACGCACCCGCGCCTACCGGCCCCAGACCAACGGCAAGGTCGAACGCTTCAACCGCACCCTGCTGGACGAATGGGCCTACGCCCGCCCCTACCGCACCGAGACCGAACGCCGCCAAGCACTACCGCAATGGCTGCACACCTACAATCACCACCGCGGCCACACCGCACTCGGCGGCCTCCCACCCGCCAGCCGCGTTCCCAACCTCACGGGTCAGTACAGCTAGAGCGAGTATTCCAACAGCTCCGGGCGCGGCCACGGCGCCCGCGGTGATCAGCCACCGAGGCGTGTCGGACGACCCTCGCCGGTCCGCACGGGCGGAGGACGTCGGGAAACGGCGGCTCGCCGGCGGAGCGTCCACGGGCATCACATGGCGGCTGGGGCCGGCCACGTCGAGGCACTCGTCGCCCGGGCTCTTGACGTTCCGGATCCAGTACTCGCCCGAGGATTTCCTTTCCAGATACCACATCTGGTTGTCGCCGGGGCCGGGGTCGCAGTACCACTCGGTCACATCAGCCCCGTTGGCGGTCCCGTAGTCGGGCAGGTCGAGGCAGTAGCCGTCCTTGGTGTTGCGGATGGTGAACAGGTCGGCGCCATTCGGGCCCGCGCCCTTCTGGCCCACGACCAGATCCCACCGCTGGTTGTCGGCGGACGATCCGTCACACGTGTGCTGCTGCACCCGGCCGTCGATCGTCCCTCTGCCGAAATCAGGGATGTCGACGCACATCCCGGTCATCACATTCTTGATCACGACGCCCGAGGCCGCCGAGGATTTCGCTCCCTTCGGCAGCGCAGCCGCCTTGCTGTGCACCCAGCAGGTGGTTCCGGTAGTGCATGATGGGCCGCCTGCGCTGAGCGGCAGGCGGACAGCGTTCAGGTCAGGGGGTGAGCGCGTCTTCCAGTGCCGCCCGCGCGCCGCGCAGGGCGAGGCGGAGCTGGTCCGGTGCACGGCGGACCTGGGCGAGCAGGAGGCCGCCCTGGATCGCGGCCATGGTGAGGTCGGCCAACTCCGTCACTTCCACGTCCGGGCGCAGCTCGCCTGACTCCTGCATCCGGCGCAGGCCCGAGATGAGGGGGGCCTCCCAGCGCGCGAAGGCGTCCACGAACGCCTGCCGGGTGAGGTCGTCGCGGCCGCTGAGCTGGCTGGCCAACGAGCCGATCGCACAGCCGCCGACCGCGTCCCGCCGCGTTCCGTTGGCCACGATCGCGTCGAACCAGCGGTCGATGCCGGCCAGCGAGTCGACCTCCAAGAGCAGCGGTTCCTGCGCGGCCAACACCTTGTCCACGGTGCAATGAACCACAGATCGGATGAGGTCGTCACGGTCGTCGAAGTAGTGGTAAAGCTGGCTGCGGCCGACCCCCGCGGCGCGTTCGACATCCTCCAGCGTCACCGCCGCGACGCCGCGCCGCTCGATGAGGTCTGCCGCCGAGTCAAGGATGCGCTTTCGAGTCGCGCGACCCCGTGTGGTGGTCGGTGTGCGTCCCATGGACCTCCTCCATGTTCTGTACTTCCCAGTACAGTTCCTTTGTATTGACTGATACAGTCTGCCGCAGAACTTCTGTACTGAGCGATACAGTCTGGCGGGGAGGTGGAAGAAGAACTGTGTTCGTCATCTCACACCACGGGGCGCCCGGCGTCGTCGGCTCCGTGTCTGCGATCACGGTCGGCGCCATCGCCGTCCCTCTCCGTCCCGTACGACGGAAAGGAAAGCCATGTCCCTCGACCGACCGGTCCGGTTGCGGCGGCGCGCCGCCACGCTCGGTCTCGTCGGCCTGTTCGCCGCGCTCGCTACGGCTCCGGCGGCCCTCGCCGCCCCGGAGCCGACCGCGGTCTCGCCGACAGACCCTGACCGCACAGCCGGCACCCGCCTGGGTGACGTGCGCGTCCTCGCCCACTTCGACCGGGCCGCAGGCCAGGTCGCCGAGAGCATCGCCTTGGAGCCCGGCGGCAGCGTGGTCATCGGCATGATCTCCGCCCGCCAGGTGGTGAGGGTCGCGCGGAACGGGGCCCTCCAGGTACTCGCCACCATGCCGCTGCCTCCGGGCGGCGGCACCACTACCCCGGTCGTCGGGGCCCCCGATGTCACCGGGGTCGCCCGGTCGGACAACGGCGCCGTGTACTTCCTCTACTCCTCCGGGCAGGGCGGGCTGACCGGGATCTGGCAGCTCCGGCGCTCTGGCGAGCCCCGGCTTGTCGTGCCGCTGCCCGCCGACACCTTCCCCAATGCACTGGTCATCGACGGTAGGCGGCATCGCTTCCTGGTCACCGACTCCGCAGGCGGGCGCATCTGGCAGGCCCCGCTGAGCGGCGGCGAGGCCTCGGTGTGGTCGGCGGACCCGGCCCTGACGCCCGCCGGCTTCTTCGGCGCCAACGGCATGAAGATCCACGACGGCGCCGTGTGGGCGACCAACTCCGACCGGGGCACCATCGTCCGCATCCCGGTGACCAAGGACGGCGGCTCCGGGCGCGCCGAGGTCCGGGCCACGGGGCTGGAGGGCATCGACGACTTCGACTTCACCGGTCGGAACAGCGAGATCCTTGCCGCGATCAACCAGAGCAGCAAGCTCGTGCGTGTGAGCGCGGATGGCGCCCACGAGACCCTGCTGGACGCCGATGACGGCATGCAGGGGACCACGGCCGTCCGCGTTCGAGGAAACCGGGTTTATGTGACCAACGGCGCGAACCTCGCCGGGAACGACCCGACCCTGATGCTCGCAAAGCTGCGGCGGCGCTGACGCGCCTGCGCGGGATGGGCCACACCGAACCGTGGTCCATCCCGCGACGCCGCACACGGCCCCGTACGCGGACGACATCGCCCTGGCCGTCGGCCCCCGAACGTGAGCTCCTGCCGCGGTCGGAATGGAAGATCACCACTCCACGTTCCCGCCGCGGGTGGCCGCAACCATCGGCGACGATGACCGGTGTCGTTTGGATGGATGGCCGGCCATCCACCCCGCCTTCACGCACCCAGCATCGAGGTGACGGATGCCGGATCGGCCTCCACGTCGCCCTTCTCGGCCAGCCTCATCGCCGCTATCGCCTGGCGCAGCTGGTAGGAGCCGGGGCGCCACGACAGCACCCAGCGGCCGCCGGAGATCGCCACCGCCGTCTGCGGGCACCGGTTACTGCGGATCCACTCGTCGTCGACCATCAGCGCCACAACTTCAGCGTATGTTCGCCCCCAGCAGCCACGGAGCTCGAGAACCGCGCATCGCGGCGGTGGCTGGCGTTATCTCCTCGCCCGTGTGTTTCAGCGGGTGGTGTGGGCGCCGGCGGGCGCGGCGGTCAGCACAGGTGCCAGGGCTCCGGTGCGCAGGCGGGCGACGAGGGGGACGGCGACGTGGCCCAGGGCCCGGCTGAGGAGGTAGGCGACCGGCAGTGCCAGGAGGGCGGCGCCGATGACGTCGTGTGGATAGTGGTCGCCGAGGTAGACGCGGGTGAAGCCCTCGAGGACCGCGAAGGCTGCGGCGATGATGGAGAGGCGGCGATCGAGCAGCCACAGCGCGGCCACCGTGGCGGCGGCGACGGTGGCATGGCCGCTGGGGAAGGCGTAGTCAGTGCGGACGGGGCAGGCGGACACGAAGTAGTCATGTGGCAGCGAGTAGCACGGCCGTACCTCGGTGATCAGCTTCTTGGCCACTTCCGCGATGGTGAAGGCCACTGCTACGGCGACCGGCGCCGCCAGGGCGACGGTCATGGCGGGAGTGTCACGGCGCCGGGCGTTCCACCAGCCGACCAGCATGAGCACAGCGAACACCCCGAGTCCGGCGTTGGTCCACATCTCGAGTGGCGTGTTGAGCCACCGGGTGTCGCGGGCGATGTCGGTGATCGCGGTGAACAGCGAGCCGTCGATGCCGGAGCCGTCGAAGGCGAGCTGCACGGGGTGGACTGTCATCGAAGACGATCTCCAAAAGCCGAGGAAGGCCGCAGGTCGGCCGGACCGGGGCCGCCAAGCCAGGATTCACGGCGTTGTGAAGGTTCCGGGGGTGGCACCGGGTTCCGGCGGCGCGCCGACCGGGGCGTGCCTGCCACGCCCGGCCGGCATGACAGACTCGTCGGCGCACCGACTTCTACATGTTCGTAGAAGTTTCACAGGACTGTAGATGATGAACGGAGGGGAGCCAACTCGTGAACGCCGGACACGCTCCAGGGGAGCGCAGACCGGGCGGCGCGCTGGAGGCCGAGGTCCTCGGTATCCTGCAGTCCACCCCGCAGGCGCTGACCCCCGGCGAGGTTCTCCAACGTCTGAGTGACGATCTGTCCTACAGCACTGTGGTCACGGTGCTGTCCCGGATGTTCGACAAAGGTCTGTTGAAGCGTGGCAAGCAGGGCCGGGCGTACGCGTACGCGCCGGTCGCCGACACCCACGGGCTGACCGCGCGGCGGATGCGGCAGGTGCTGGATTCCGGCTCGGACCGGGAGTCGGTGCTCGCCCGCTTCGTGGAAGACTTGTCCCCCCAGGATGAGCAGTTGCTGCGGCAGCTCCTCGGCGGCCTGCCGGATCAGGAGTGAACGACGTGGCGATGCACCTGTTGGTCTGCCTGCCGCTACTGTTCCCCCGTGTCCGCCGGGCCGGCCGCCCGACCGCCACGCCCGATCAAGGCCGCATTCCGGGTCGTGCCCGGCCGGGTTCACGTCCGCGTTCGGCGCCCGGCGTCGCGGCCGACCTGGGTCGATTCACCACCGGTCACCACTGAGCGACCGACCGGGCGGGCCTTGCCGTGGTGATCACGAGTAAGCCTGCCGGCCTCGCTCCTGGCGTGCCGATGGCCGCTGAAGGTCCGGTGAGGGCCGCCGACCTCAGGGTGATGGCGTTCCTCCATGGCCTCCATGTTCCCGTGCAGATCGGTGGCGGCGTCCAGCGCTCCGGCTCCGGACATCGCCAGGCAGGCGGCCAGGGCGGTCGCTATGCCGGGCAGCAACCGGGAGCGTCGCGGCGTAGGCGAGGTCAGGAGCGCCGCGACGCGGCGGGGGATGGGACCGGCGGTGGCGGACAGGACCGGGCCGGGTGTGGATCCGGGCACTCCCGCCCGGCTCCGCGCGAGCGCGGCCCGTGCGATCGCACGGGCGACGAGACGCCGGTCTCCGACGGCGTCCGCCGCCGACTCGTCGGCCCAGCGCTCGAGGTGATAGCGCAAGGGGGCGCGAAGCGTGGTCAGTGCGGGATGGACGACGGTCGCCACGTCCATCGCCAGGGTGAACCAGTGGTGGCGGCCGGCGAGATGCGCATGCTCGTGGGCGAGCAGCACATCGTGTTCGCGGGCGTCCAGCGCCCGCAGCATGCCGGTCGTGACCACGACCGTGCCGGGGCGGCCGGGGACGGCATAGGCGTCGGGCAGGTCGTCCGGTAGCACGGCCAGGCCGCCCGGCCGGGACCGGACGGCGTTCCGGGCCAGTGCCAGCGCGGCCAGCCGTCGGCGAAGCCTCCGGGCCGCGAGGACGAGCGTCGCGGCCAGCGCCGTGCCGGCCGCGCAAGCCACCGGTACGGGGACCGGCGACATTCGCCGCAGTAGGAAGGGGGACAGGTGCTCGATGGCCGCGACGAACGGAATCTGAAGAAGTCCGGTGCCGGTCAATGAGAGGAGGGCGAGCGTGGTGCAGCCGGCCAGGAGGGCGCCGGTGGCGGCCAGCAGCCACGAAGCCGACCGCGGTGACAGCCGGTCCGTCAGGAGACGGATGAGCGGCACCGCGAGCAAAGGCATCAGCAGCGGCATCCATACGGCGAGGACCATGCCCCTCATTATGGGCGTACGCGCCGTGGTCGCTCGGACGCCCTCTCGCGCCGGGTGATCTACTATCGAAGTAATACCAACGTGCATGGAGATCGGCGTGACCAAGGAGCGCGAGCAGGGGCGACGGCCCGCCGGTATGCTCGAGGACGCCGTGCTGGCCGCGCTGTGGCAGGGCGGCCGGCCGATGAGCCCCGCCGACGTGCAGGCGGTCCTTCCCGGGGCCCCGGCCTACACCACGGTGACGACCACGCTCGCACGGCTGCATCGCAAAGGCCTGGCCGCCCGCACGCGGGTCGGGCGTGGATTCGTCTACTCGCCCAACGTCGACGAGGCGGCGCACACGGCCACCGCCATGCATGACCTGCTCCAGCGGCGTCATGACCGCGCGGCCGTACTCGCCCGCTTCGTGTCCGACCTGGCCCCCGAGGACGAACGCCTGTTGCAGCAACTTGTGCGCCACGACAACGCCGGCTGAGCACCGGCGGTCACTACTATTCCAATAGTATTAGGTGAGCCTTGCCTAATCTAGCGTGCGCGGACGGTGTGGCAAGGGCGCGCGTCACCTTTCGACCCCTCGGAGTGTGCTCATGGGATCCGCTCAGATCGCCGTGCTGGGAGCAATAGCCGGCTTCACCATCTACCTCGGCCTGCCGATCGGTCGGTTGCGCGCGCCTCTGCCGAAGGTTCGAGCCCTGCTGAACGCGACCGCCACCGGTATCTTGATCTTCCTTTTGTGGGACGTGCTCGCACACGCATGGGAGCCGATCGACACCGCCCTCGGCCATCACGGGTACGGCGCGGCGACCGGCAACGGGGCGGTGTTCGCGGTCTGCTTCGGTATCGGTCTGCTGGGCCTCGTTCATTTCGATCGCGCGGTCGCCCGCCGCGCCAGGCCGGCGGCCCCGGCACGATCCGGTCCCGGCACCGCGTCGGCCACCGAATTCCGGGCCGATCCCACCGGTCTGTCGCGTCTGGGCGACCTGCCAATGATGATCGCGATCGGTATCGGGCTGCACAACTTCGCCGAGGGACTGGCGATCGGTAACTCCGCCGCCCACGGCGAGTTGCAACTCGCCGTCCTGCTCATCATCGGATTCGGCCTGCACAACGCCACCGAAGGATTCGGAATCGTCGCCCCGATGGCCGCCGAAGACCGCCGCCCGTCATGGGGCTACCTGGCACTACTCGGCCTCATCGGTGGCGGCCCGACGTTCCTGGGCACTCTCATCGGCCAGCGTGTCGTCAATGACACGGTGTCCATTGGATTCCTCACCTTGGCCGCCGGGTCCATCCTGTACGTGGTGATCGAACTGCTGGCCGTGGCCCGCAAACTGGGGCTGAAGACGCTGACCACCTGGGGCATCCTGCTGGGCGTGCTGGCCGGATTCGCCACCGATGCCATCGTGACCGCCGCAGGAGCCTGAGCCCCGGCCGGGACCTAGCCTACGCATCATCCCGGAGGCCGGTCGTGAAAGAACGGCGTGTCCACCGCGCTCTGCTCCTTACGGTGATGGCCCTCACCGGGTGCCTGACGGCAGCGTGTGCCAAGGGCGGGCCCGTCCCTGCCATCAGTCCGCACCCCACGACGGGTACGGTGCCGCGGTTCGGGCACGTGGTCGTGGTCGTGTTGGAGAACAAGTCCGACTCTCAGGTGATCGGTGCCCGTGACGCGCCGTACCTGACGTCGCTGGCGCGGAGCGGTGCGCTGTTCACGAACTCCTACGCGGTCCGGCACCCGAGCCAGCCGAACTACCTGGCGCTGTTCTCCGGGTCGACGCAAGGGCTCACCGACGACTCCTGCCCGCACTCCTACACGGCTCCGAACCTCGCCTCGGAACTGTCCGCTGCGGGGCTGACCTTCGCCGGGTTCGCCGAGGGACTCCCGGCGTTCGACCGGGCCTCCTGTGTGAGCGGGCGCTTCGCGCGCAAGCACGTCCCGTGGGCGAACTTCCCGGACCTGTCGGACGCGGTGAGCCGGTCCTTCGCCGACTTCCCGTCCGACTACTCCGCGCTGCCCGCGGTGTCGTTCGTGATCCCGGACATGTGCGACGACATGCACAACTGCCCGGTGAAGACCGGAGCAACCTCGACGGCTATGTCCGGACGCCTACGGCCTCTCCCACGCCGGGACGAGCGCCTCGCGCAGCCCCATCACCGACGTGTGGACGACCGGCCGAGGGTGAACCCGCAGGAAGAGGCCTCCCGGTGAGAGTTCCCGCTCTCAGATGGAGCGACCAGTGGCCTGGCCCGTACGTCGTCGCCGGCGGACGAAGATGATGACGGCGACGACCGCGGCCACGGCGACGATGGCGGCGATGGCGTAGCTGGGGCCGTGGAAGGCGTCGGCGACGCGCTGCCAGTTGCGTCCGACGGCGTAGCCGGCGATGCCGAGTGCCGCGGTCCACGGGATGCAGCCCGCCAGCGTGTAGACGCCGAACCGGCCCGGTGACATGCGGGCGAACCCGGCCGGCAGGGAGATGAAGGTCCGCACGACGGGCAGCAGCCGCCCGAAGAAGACCGCCTTGCCGCCGTACCGGTCGAACCAGCGGGCGGCCCGGTCGATGTCCTCCTCTTTCAGCCAGACGTACCGGCCCCAGCGGCGGAGCGCGGCCTGGCCGCCGTACCGCCCGACGGCCCAGGCGACGTAACTTCCGGCGACGTTCCCTGCGGTGCCGCTCACGATCATCAGGGTGAGATCCGGGCTGCTTCCCGGGACGGCCCCGGCCGCCAGCGCCCCGGCGAACAGCATGATCAGCTCGGACGGCACGGGGACACAGGCGGACTCGGCGGCCATCAACAGGAAGACGGCCACGTACCCAAAGTCGGCGATGAAGTGCTGCATTGCCCTCGTCTCACCTGCCGATCCGTCCGGATCGACGTCTTACGTTGCAATTACTATCTGAATCGTACTATCGCGATAGTAGTTGTGTTCAAGGACGAAGGTGGTGGGACCGTTTGCTTCTGGAACCCGATGTGACCGTCGTCGTGATCGTCTACAACGACGCGGCCCGGCTCGCCCGCGCGGTCCGCTCGGTGCTGGAGCAGTCACTGCCGGGGGTCGAGGTCGTCATCGTCGACGACGCGAGCACGGACGCGACGCCGGAGGTGGCCGCCCGGCTGGCCGCCGCCCACCAGGATCGGATACGAGTGTTCACGCTGCAGGCCAACTCCGGCGGATGCGGGCGACCACGCAACGTCGGGATCGATGCAGCTCGTGGTCGGTACGTGATGTTCCTCGACAGCGACGACACCCTTGACCGTCATGCCTGCCGCAACCTCGTGACGACCGCGGATGAGACCGGAGCCGACCTGGTCTCGGGCCGTTGCGTCCGTGTCTTTCCCGATCGGGAGCAGAACTGGTACCCGTGGCTCTATCGCGAGCGCCGGGTGTACGAAAGCGTCCTGGACGACCCCGATCTGCTGTACGACACCCTGTCGACCAACAAGTGCTACCGACGCGACTTCCTCGACCGGGCCGACCTGTGGTTCGTGGACGGGCTGCACTACGAGGACCTGCTGTTCAGCGCGCAGGCGTATGTCGCCGCGCGAAGGATCGTCACCATCCCGCACCGGGTCTACAACTGGTTCGTGGTCCCGCGGGACGACAGTTTGTCGATCACGAATCGCCGTGCGGAGCTGCGCAACTTCGCCGACCGGTTGGAGATCCACCGGCGGATCGACGCGGTCTTCCACGCGCATGGGGCCGATGAGCTCGCCCGGTTGAAGAACGTGAAGTTCGTCAACCACGACCTGCTGCTCTACCTGCGGGAACTGCGCAGCCGGGATCCGGAGTACCGGCGAGCGTTCCTCGAACTGGCCCGGTCCTACCTCGCCGAGTTGGACCCTGCGGTGTTCGCGGAGTGCAATCCGCTTCCCGCCATCGGCGCGTACCTGGTCCGGCGCGGGGACATCGAGGGGGCCGTGGCGGCGGCCGACTACGCCGCGAAGAGAGGCCGCAAACCCGTCCTGTCCGTCGAACCGGTCGAGCGCGACGGGAGGATCTACTGGTCCGGTGACCATCTTCAGGCCGCGCTGCGCCGCCGGATCCTGGACGTCACCGACCTGGGTCTCCACTCCGCTCCGCTGGACGCCTTCGACCTGGGCGGTCAGGTCACCGCGATCAATCGAGCCGGGGGAGAGCTCCGCCTCGCCGGTACGGTCGTCAACCCGCTCGGCCGTCTCGGCGCCGACCTGGAACCATCCGGGACGCTGGAGATCCGCGACCGTCGCCGGAAGAACCGGGCCTTCCGGATTCCGGTGACCGTACGGCACGAGGCGGACCGCATCCGGTGGGAGACCGAGTTCGCGCCGGCCCGCAAAATCCGGCCGTTCGGGCTGGTCGATCAGACCTGGGGCCTCTGGCTGCGTCTGAAGGTCGGCGGCGATACCGTCACCGTCCGGCTCACCTCGGACGGGACCGCGCACGACGGTGTGCGGGTGCCCGTTCGGCCACGGCTGACCCGGCTGGCCGGCGACCACTTGGAGGCCTACGTCGCCGAGTCCGGTGAGCTGGCGCTGCGCATCGTGGGCGACCGGTGGCCCGCGCGCGTGACACTGCCCGTCCTGCGCCGCGTCGCCCGGACCGCTGTGGGTCGGCGTTGGTGGCAGTGGTTCGGCCGTATCGAGCGGGCGCTGATCCGCAGGCTCACCGGCCGCACCACGAAGGTCGCGGTGTTCAACCGGTTGCTGGTCCGGCTGCCGGTGAAGAAGGGGGCGATCGTCTTCGAGAGCCACCTCGGCGCCCAGTACTCCGACAATCCCAAGTACATTCACCGTGCGTTGCGCGAGTCCGGCGTGCCGTACCAGGCGATCTGGTCCTACAGCGGTAGCCGCCGCGGCTTTCCCTCCGACGCGACGCTGGTCAGGCGCGGCTCATGGGCGTACTACCGGGCTCTGGCCCGCGCCGAGTACTGGATCGACAACCAGGGCTTTCCCGCCGGGCTGGTCAAACGTCCCGAGACGACCTACATCCAGACCTGGCACGGCTCGGCGTTCAAACGGATGGGCTTCGACGAGCCGACGGTCAAACAGGCCACCCGATCCGAGCACGCACGACTGGCCACGATGGTCGGCCGGTACGACCACTTCCTTGTACGCTCCGAGCACGACGTGCGAACCCTCGTCAAGGGACTCGGTGTCACGGCAGACCTCCTGCGGATCGGGTACCCGCGCAACGACGCGCTGGTCACCGGCGGCGACTCGGAAGAGCAGACGGCACTGCGCCGTCGGCTCGGCCTGGAAGACGACGAGCGCACCGTCGTGCTGTACGCGCCGACCTTCCGGACCGGCGAGAACGGCCGGCCCGCCGAGCGCTTCCAGATACCGTTCGATCTCGAACGCTTCGTCCGCGAGTTCGGTGAGACGCACGTCCTGCTGATCCGCGCCCACTACCTCAGCCGGGTGGTCGTGCCACCGGGCCTGCGCGGCACCGTGATCGACGTCGGCGGCGAGCACGACGTCACCACGCTGATGCTGCTGGCCGACGCCCTGATCACCGACTACTCGTCCGTCATGTTCGACTACGCGCTGCTGGAGCGACCGATGATCTTCTACACGCCCGACGCCGAGGACTACGTCAGCCGACGGCGCGGGGCGTACTTCGACCTCGCCGAGCACGTGCCGGGCCCGGTCGTCGGCGACGAGGCGGGGCTGTTCGCCGCACTCGGGGATCTGGACGGGAATCGCCGTGACCACGCCGACCGGCGGCGGCGCTTCGTCGAACGCTTCGGTGAGTACGACACCGGAACCGCGGCCAAGGCGATCGTCGAGCGCTTCTTCACCGGAGGTGACCGTGGCTGAGACCCGCGACGTCTTCATCGTCTGCAACAACGCCGAAGAGCTCGGCGGCCTGCAGCGCTGGGCGCACGACATCGGCCGGATGTTCGCCGCCCGTGGCCACCGCGTGCACCTGGTCGGCATCACGCACGCCGAACACCCCCACGACTACGGCCGCGACCTGCCGTACACCGTCACCGTGCTGCACGAACGCGCCCTGCCGCCGGCCCGTGGACCGGTCGGAGCGGGCCTGCGGAGACTGCGTCATCACCTGAGGGTCCGGCGCGGCGCCGCACGCCTCAGCGCGCTGTTCCGCACCGCGAGCCCGGGCGGCGTCGTCATCGCGGCGCAGGTCTGGGCCATGGAATGGGTGGCGCGCGCCGACACCGCGGGCATGCCGGTGATCGGCATGAGCCACGAGTCGTACGAGGCGACCCGCCGGTCCTCGCGGTACAAGCGGGTGAAACGCCACTTCGCCGATGCCGACCTCCTGCTCGCGCTCACCGAGGCCGACGCGGACGCGTGGGCCTTCGACGACATGTCCAACGCCGGCGCGATGCCCAACCCCCTGCACGTCACCCCGCGTACGGTCTCACCACGAACCGAACCTGTCGTCGTCCGGCACGGACGCCTGGCCTTCGAGAAGGGCCAGGACATGCTGCTGGAGGCGTGGGCCGAGATCGCACCGCGTCACCCGTCCTGGCGGCTGCGCCTGTACGGCTCCGGGCCCGAAGAAGCGGCGCTGCGCGCGCAGGCCGCCGAACTCGGCCTGTCCGGCAGCGTGGAGTTCGCCGGCCCGACCTCCGACATCGAGGGGGCCCTGACCGGCGCGTCGATCTTCGCCCTGTCCTCGCGCGAGGAGGGCTTCCCCATGTCGATCATCGAGGCGATGGCGTACGGGCTGCCCACGGTCGCCTTCGACTGCGCGCCGGGCGTCCGTGAACTGCTCACCGACGGCCACGACGGCCTGATCGTCGCCCCCGGCAACACGACGGAACTCGCCGCCGCCCTCGACCGCCTGATCAGCGACCCCGGCCTGCGGAACACCCTGGCCGAGGCGGCCCGCGAGTCGGTCCGGCGCTACGAGCCCGACACCATCCTCGACCGCTGGGAACGGCAGTTCGCCCTCCTCACCGGCGGGCGGGCACCGCGCGGATGACCGGTGGCGCGGCGCGCCGGAGCGACCTCGTCCTGTCGGCCGCCGGCCTGCTCGCGTTCGGCGTCGCGGTCGCCGCCTACACGATGACCGTGCTGGTCCATCCCCATGACCTGTGGGCGATGTCGGATCTGAAGGTCTACCGCTGGGGCGGCCTGCTCGCCCGGCGCTCCGACCACCTGTACGACCGGACGACCGGTGGCTTCGCCTTCACCTATCCGCCGGTCGCGGCCGTGATCTTCGCCGGCCTGTCGGTGTTTCCGATGGCCGTGCTGCGCTGGGTCATGACGCTGGTGAGCCTGGCCGCGCTGGTGACGGCCGTCTGGACCACGTGGCGGCTCGCCGGCCGCCGTCGCAGCCCCGCATTGTTCGGAGCGACGCTCCTGGTGACCGCGGCGGCGCTGTGGACCGAGCCGGTGCAGAAGACGCTGTGGTTCGGCCAGATCAATCTGATCCTGATGGCGCTGGTCCTGACCGACCTCCGGCAGGGCGACGGTCGCCGCTGGAAGGGCGCCGGGATCGGCATCGCCACGGGCATCAAGTTCACGCCTGGCATCTTCATCGCCTACCTGCTCCTCACCCGCAGGTTCCGCGCGGCCGCAGTCGCGATCGCCGTATTCCTGTCGACGATCGTCGTGGGTTTCGTGGCCCTCCCGCACGAGTCCCGGCAGTACTGGGGGAACAGGCTGTTCATGACGCCGAGCCGGGTGGGCCCGACCGACTGGGTGGGAAACCAGTCGCTGTACGGCATGCTCGTACGCTTCTTCGGCGGCGAGCACACGGCCCGGCCGTACTGGCTGGCCACTGTAGGAGTGGTCGGAGCCGCCGGGCTGTGGCTCGCGGCCCGACAGAGCCGCAGCGGCCGCGAGCCGGTCGCCACCCTGACCTGCGCGACGACCGGTCTGCTGATCTCGCCGATCTCCTGGTCGCACCACTGGGTGTGGATCGCCCCGGCTCTCGTACTCATCGCCGATCGGATGGCCGGGCCATCGCGGCGCGCGTGGGTCTGGGCCGTCGGAACCGCAGGGCTCGATGCCCTTTTCGGGGCATGGATCTTCGCGGTTCCCGGCCTTCCGGCGTTGCCGCAGGGCCTGATCCGCACCGTTCCGTTCGGACGGCACCGGGAAGACCACTGGCACGGCTTGGAACTCGTTCGCGGCAACCTCTACGTACTGATCGGCCTGGCGGCGATCCTCGCGATCCTCGCGATCCTCGCGGTGCGTCGCCCGCGCGCCGTGTCACCGGGTCGTCGGCGGCCTGGGGCCGGTGGGTCAGGAGATGCGGGTGGTCGCCGTGAGCGGCCGCCGGTTGTTCCGGAGGTGGGCCCAGCCTATGAGTGCGAACAGGACGGCGAGCAGGACGGCGGATGAGCCGGCGGTGCCGAGGGCGAGGCCGCCTTTCGCGGTCGGCTTGGTGAGGAGATCGCCGGCCGTGGCGCCGAACGGGCGGGTCAGGACGAAGGCGACCCAGAACAGCAGCACGTTCGGCACCGCGGGCACGTATCTGAGCGCGAGGAGTGCGGCGAGCAGCCCGGTGATGAGCAGGGCGCCGCCGCCGTAGCCGAGACCTGAGCTGTCCGACAGGAAGTCGCCCATCGAGGTGCCGAGCGTGTTGGAGACGAGGATCGCCGACCAGAACAGCGTTTCGCCGCGGAAGGTGTCGATGTCGCGGATCGCGAAGCTCAGTCCCGTGCACTTCCAGATGATGAAGACGGCGATCAGGATCGAGACCAGGATCGCGGCGCCGACCGGGTAATTCAGGCCGAGACCTTGTGGTCCCCAGCCGAGCGATTTCGCGCCTTCGGGAAGGTACTTGGTGCTCGCGTCGCGGTTGATGAAGTCCGACGTCGTGGTGCCGACCATGCTCGTGGACAGGATCACCGTCCAGTAGAACAGCGGGTTGTACCGCTTTGAGGCGAGCTGGATGACCAGCGTGACGAGGAAGATGAGGAACAGGGCGATCGTCGTGAGGAAGTAGCCCAGCTCCAGCGTCTGGGCGAACAGGTCGCCCGCGGTCTCGCCGAGCGTCGTCGCGGCGATCTTCATTATCCAGAAGGCCAGAGTGACCGCTGGCAGCTTCTTCACCGTGTATCGGCCGGCGCCGGCGATGTCGGCTTCGGTGAAGGCTTCCGGCTTCGTCATCCGTTCCCCAGGGTTCGACTGTCGGCATGCAGGCGACCGCGACTCTCCGCAGTCGCTCGCTTACTGTCGGATAATCTACTACACGGGTAGTAGTGAAGGTTCGGGAAACGGCCCGGCGTGTTGTCTGATTCGGGCGGTCCCGGCACCGGGGCCATGGGTTGCGCCGGACGCCGTCGCCGCTCAAGGCCACGAGTGCTCGCGAACCTGCAATGCCGATCGGCCCGGCCCGGTCGCGAACAGGATCAGGTTGGTGCCGATGCGGATGACCGCGCACTGCCGGCGGCCCGCCAGTCTCGTGGTACGGCCGAACACGGTGCGAGCTCCGGTGCACAGCACGCGCGTGACGGGCCGTCGCGAGAGACCGCCGAGCCGGAGTAGACCACGCGGCCCGCTTCTTCCTCACGGGCGGCTTTCAGCGCCGACTCGTCCGCGTCCGCCTCGCCCTCGCCCCCGCCGCCGATCACACGGCCGTCGGCCGGTACTACGGAATGCATGGTCGGTTGATCCATCGCTCCGTCACGCGGAGGAGGAGCGGGGTGATCAGCACCATGGAGAACAGGCGCAGGCTCTGCACACTCGAGATCAAAGAGATGTCGGCGTGGGAGGTGGCGGCAGCGGCCAGAACGGCGTTGATGCCGCCGGGTGTGGTGGCCAGGTAAGCGTCCAGTAGAGGGATGTGCGCCAGCCTGGACAGTATCCACGCCGCGGCGGCGCAGGCGATGCTCACGGCGACGGTGCAGGCGAGCGCCAGCGGCAGAATCCGACCCATCCGGGTGATGGCCGACCGGGTGAATCGCAGGCCGACGTCGAGGCCGATGATGGTGAACAGCGCGCTCCGCAATACGCCGGAGGGGGCGAAGTCGCTGGCCGCACCCGTCATGGTGAGGGCCGCAGCCACGAGCATCGGCCCCAGCAGCCCGGCACTGGGCAGGCGGAGCCGGCTGCCCGCCTCGGCTCCGGCGATGGCGACGACCGCCACCAGTACCAGCCCGGCGCCCTGATGCGGACCGGATATCGGATGCCAGGCCGGCTGAGTGGCGTTACCGGGGCCGACGGACACGTCGGGTGAGGTCAGCAGCCAGCCGGCCAGTACCGGTGCGGTGGCGGCGACCAAGCCCACGCGGAAGTACTGCATGATGGCGACCATCCGTGCGTCGGCCTTCAGATCCTCGGCGCAGGAGACCACGGCGGCGGAGCCTCCCGCAACCATGCCCAGGAACGCCGTGGCTCGGTCGACCCGGCCGACTCGGTGCAGCACCACTCCGGCGGCCAGGCTGAACACCACGGTCATCACAGTCACAGCGACCAGCGGGAGAATCGCTCCGGCTGACCGGTGCAAGCCGACCGGGCTCAGGGAAGCACCGATCATCACGCCGAGGACCGCGTGGGAGACGCGATTGACCCGCGATGGGACCTGGCCGGTCACGAGCCCGCTCATCGCTGCGGCGAACCCGGCGAGCAGCGGAATCAGCAAGTGCGAGGCGGGTACGACCGATTCGCTGGCCTCGCCCGCAACACAAGCCACAACGATGACCGCCAACCACCCAAAGCGCCGATGAAGCATGGATCGATGCGGTATCCGAAAGGGAACGTCGACCAACGTTTGGAATCTCCGTGAAGTGCGTTGATGATTTCCGGTCGGCGCTTGACTTCATGAACGCAAATCTAAAGCTGATCTCTGCCGCCGCCGAGGGCCATAGCGTCAACGCTCGTCAGTGGGCGCCTGATTCCCCTCGAGATTCCGGCGCGGAACGTTGGCGTGTCAGCTCCGGTCGGCCGGCTTCGACCGCGAGCCCAATGTGCATGCCGGCTCACGCTACCGCCGGCGAGTCAGAGACATTAGTGCGCCGCGCCGCCGAAAGCAGGCGGATCTTGAGACCGCTACGTTCCAGCGATCACATCTGGTGATCGCCAGTCGGACAAGCAGCCGCCAGGCGCAGATCACCTGGTGAGCGCCCCTTGCTCGTTCGGCGTCAAGGTGAACGCCGTTCTGACCTTCTGGACCGCCTAAATCCTCACCCGCCCCTTCGGCGCCTCCATCGGCGACTACCTATCCCAAGCCCGCGGCGATGGCGGCCTCGGCCTGGGCGCTGTCGTCACCAGCGCGCTCTTTCTCGTGACGATCCTGGGCCTTTCGTCTACCTCGCCGTCTCGCGTAAGGACCAGGATCGGGTGATCAGCCGCGGGGCAGGGAGATGACGAACCGTCCGGCCGCGTCGATGGCGATGTCTCCGTCAGCGGTACGGGCCAGGCGTCGAGCGAGCGCGAGCCCGAGTCCGACGCCGTCGTGACCGTCGTCGGGGTTGGCGCGCCGACCCGGTTCGAACACTGCGTTACGGAGTTCCACTGGTACGCCGGGACCGTCATCGGTGATGATGATCTCCACGTCGGCCGTGCACTCCACGGTGATCTGGGTCCGCGCGTAGCGGCGTGCGTTGTTCAGCAGGGGCACGAGGATGCGCTCGACCAGGTTCGCGGGTACCCCAGCCGTCACGTTCTTACCGATTACCACGATCGACGGCCCCTCCGTGTTGCGCTCGGCCAGATCACGGGCCAGGTGGAGGAGCGAGCATCGGTCACGGATGCGATCGGTGGGAATGGTGAGAAGTGACTCACAGATCTGCTGCATGGTGGCCGCGCTCGCCGCGATCGCTTGATGTGAGGTGTCTCGTTCGGCAGCGGTGCGGTTTCGCGCGATCAGCCAGTCGATCTCCGCAGTGATCCGAGTCAGCGGGGTCCGTAGTTCGTGTGAGAGTTCAGCGGTGAGCTGTTGTTCGTGGCGCAGGACGGCGGAGAGCCGATCGAGTAGCTGATCAAGGTTTCTCGCCAGCCCGGCGAGTTCGGCAGGACGGTGTTCCGCGCCGAACCGGTGATGGGTTCCGTGCTCTCCCCATTGCGTGGCCTGCTCGCTCATCTGTGTCACCGGCCGGAGGGCACCGCGAACGACCGCGCGAGTCAGCAGGTAGACGCCGAAGAGCAACAGCAGGCCGAGGACGGCGGAACCGGCCAGCACCAGACGGGCCAGGTCGCTGTAGGGGTCAAGATCAACCGCGCTGACCACCGTGCCCACCCGCCGGCCTTCGGACATCACCGGCAGCGAGTAAACCCTCCAGGCGTAAGGCGTCTTGATATCCATGAAGGTCTTGCGCTGCCCGGCCATGCGGTCCGCACTCGCCTGCAGCCCCTTGGGTGCTCTGGGGCGCTCGATGGCCGTGTAACCCTGGTAGATCCAGACTCCGACATCCAAAGCACGGTCGTCGGAGGGTTCCAGCACTCGGATATGGCCGTCCGGCCAGGTCTGCAGAGTCGCTGCCACGGCCGCCGCCCGAGTCCGCAGCAGGTCATCAGACTGTCTACGCAGCTGTGCGTGAAGCGCCAGGTTGAAGATGACGGTGAGCAGCGTGACCCAGATCGCCGTCGTGGTCAGCGCGAGCAGAGCGAGGCGGCCGCGTAGAGTCGCCGGCGTGAGGGCCCTCATGTGAATCGGTAGCCGACGCCGCGTATGGTGCTGATGCCCCGCTCACACCCGGCTTCACGGAGCTTACGGCGCAGGCGCCTCAGGTACTGGTCGAGGGTGTTGTCATTGACTTGGGCGCCTTCGGGCCAGGCCGAGCGCACCAGGGCATGGCGCCGGACGACCGCGCCAGGGGCCGCCATCAAGCAGGCCAGCAGCCGGAACTCGGTGGGTGTAAGGGGCACCTGTGTGCCGTCCGCGGTCTTCAGGACGTGTGCGACCGGGTCCAGCCGCAGCCCGTCGACCTCGGTGGCCGCCTCGCGGCCGGCTCTGCGCAGCACCGCGCGGACCCTGGCAGCGAGTTCGGCCAGGTGGAAGGGCTTGGCGAGATAGTCGTCGCCGCCTGCGGAGAAGCCCGAAAGCCGGGACGTGAGGCCATCACGAGCGGTCAAGAAGATGACCGGCATGTCCAACCCGGCAGCGCGCATGGCCTGACAGACGTCCCTGCCATCGGAGTCGGGCAACCCGATGTCCAGCACGACTGCGTCGATCTGGTCATCTACCGTCCGCAGCGCGCCTGCTCCGTCCGCGGCTGTCAACACCTCGAAATGCTCCTCGCGCAGGCCCCTGGCGAGAACGTCACGAAGTCCGTGGTCGTCTTCTACGACCAGGACGCGGTGGATGGTCACATCGTCAGGTTACGGACCTTCCCGTAACCTGAGCCCACCTGCCTGCCGAAGCGTTCAGGTTGTGTTCAGGCACGCCGTGCCAGCCTTCCCCGATGACAACAACCCAGCAGATCCGGATGGGCGAACCGACCGGCCGGCAGATGCTCAACAAGGTGCCTGAGGTCACGGTCTGGTTCTGGATCATCAAGATCCTCTGCACGACCGTCGGCGAGAGTTTCGCCGACTACATCAACGAAACCCTCGGCTTCGGCCTGACCAACACCATGCTGTTGTTCACCGTGGTATTCGCGGTCGTGCTAACGGTCCAGTTCCGTACCAAGCGCTACAGCCCGTTCCCGTACTGGCTGACCGTGGTGGTGGTCAGTGTCACCGGCACGCTGTACACCGACATGCTCACCGATAAGCAACACGTCCCGCTGTGGCTGAGCTCGACGGTCTTCTCGGTCCTGCTGGCCATCGTCTTCGGAGTCTGGTGGCTGCGCGAGCGGACCCTGTCGATCCACAGCATCACCACCTTCCCGCGTGAGGCGTTCTACTGGCTGACCGTCCTGGTGACGTTCGCGCTGGGCACCGCCACCGGTGACTGGACGCTGGAGCTGACCAACTGGACGCCCGCGCAGTCGGTGTTCCTGCCGCTGGGCCTCATCGTGTTGATCACCGGGCTGTGGAAGTTCGGCGCCAACCCGGTGCTTTCGTTCTGGCTGGCCTACATCCTCACCCGCCCGCTCGGCGCCAACATCGGTGACTGGCTCGCCTCCCCGAAGGTCGCGGCCAACCCGGGCGACCCGGTCGGACTCGGCCTGGGCACCTTCATCACGAGCCTGATCTTCCTCGGCGCCATCCTGGCGACGGTCATCTACCTGTCGATCAGCCGTAGCGACGTCGCCGAGACCTACGAGGCGACGCACGCGCCGTCGGTCACCACCAACGCGCGCCGGGAGCGCATCGCGCTGGGAGCCGTCGGCGTGATCGCCGCCGGCACCGCCGCGCTGATGGTCTGGGCCCACAACCAGCCCCACGTCACCTGCGACCCGACCGGTCAGAGCGAGACGATGCCGGCCTGTCCGAAGCCGCCCCTGACCGGCGACCAGACGACCGCCGCAGTGACGAAGTACGAGAACCTCGCCCAGACGGCGATCGCCCAGGACCGGGCCGGGAAGGCCGCAGCCTCCCACGCCACCGTGCAGAAGATGCGCGATGACTGGGACGCCGACGCCACCTCGCTGCAGGCGGTCAACAAGAAGACCTGGACCCTGCTCGACAACCAGATGGACGCGGTCCTCAAGACGTACGCCATCGACCACGGCCACATTAAGCCGGCTCCAGCCGCCAAGCAGGAGAAGCAACTCAAGGTCCTGCTGGCCGACTTCAAGAGCCACCGCTTCTGAATGGGCGCGTGAAGTAGGCGGATAACCCTTCTGTCCCGCGCGGGAGCCGAAAGGGGCCTCCACCCCGAGGATGTCGGTTTCGGTGACGCCGTTCACGAGGGTGGCCGGTTCCCACTCATAGGACTGGCGTACCGAGGCGTTCCTGTTGAGGTAGGCCAGCGGGCTGGGGGACATGACGATCTTGGCGCCCTTGCGCACGCCGACCCGGGCCAGCGCGTTGGCGGCGCTGGTGGTGTGCCAGTGCTGGATGACCGAGCCGGGTGGCAGGTCGCCGGCGGCGATCTCTTCCCAGCCCATCACCGCCTTGCCGTGGCCGTGGACGACCGCGCCGGTCATGGTCACGAACCGCACATAGTCGCGAGGGTCGGTGCGCGCCGCCTCATCCCCTCCCATGTGCAGGTAGCGGCCGGGGCTGAGCGCGGCCAACTCACCCATGACCTCGTCGACGAACCGGTGCGTGACCGGCGTGCCGGCGCACAGCGAGCGTCGACCGACCCGGTCGCGGAGCCGCCGGGCCTGGTCCTGGCCTTCCAGGGCCAAGTCGGCTGCGCATCGAGGGCACGGAAGCTGATCGACACCCGCGTCGGGCGGCTCAGCTGGTTCCACACCCTGCGGGTCGGCCCGCTCATCGCGATCAGTGCCGATGGTCACCGCGTCGGCCTGCTCACCCTCCCGCCGCACACCGACGAGAACGCCGTTCGAAGCCGTCCATGTCCCCAGCAGCAGCTTCGGTTAGAGGTACTGGCCCGTCGCGGCGCCATTGGTCCTCGACACCCGCATCGACACCACATTGGCCATGTTGATGACGATGCCGCTCTCATCGGACTCGCGCTCATACCTCGCCTCGTTCAGGACCAGGCTGCGATGCTCGTCTATGGCATGGGCGACCGCTTCGAGCGCCTCATTCTCGTCACTGAAGTCCCGGCACACCACGGAGACATCTTCCCCGCCCACCGGGTGGAATCGTAGGACAAGTACGATCTTGTCAGGCACGGCCGATCCCCCTCTGCGCGGAATCCAGGCGGGCGGCCCCGCCGGGCTGACCCCGGCCCCCAGTCCGCACCTCGGCGCGGACCCCGACACTCTCAAGTGTGCCCTCGTCCCCGGTCCCAGGAACCAGGACGACCCAACCGGCCCGGCGACGCTTCCCGCGGACCGGACGCCCGGGCCGGCCACGGATGCAATGCGAGAAGGGCGCAACCCCGCTCGGCGTGGGCCGGGCCGGTGATCGTCTGATGGGCGGCCCAGCGACTTGTGCGTGGGCGTCGACGCACGCGTCCGGGTGACGTCCCGCGCCGCTTCCCGGTCGGCGGACATGTCGTGCGGGTCCATGTCAGGGCACGATGAGGACCGGGCACTTCGCGTGTCGGGAGACCTCGTCGGCGACGTTGGACCGGAACAGCGCGGAGGGGCCGCCGTGGTGCGGGGAACCCAGGACGATCAGATCCACCTCCAGCTTCCGTGCCTGATCCAGTACGGCTCGTGGCGTGTATCCCGGCGTACTCTCCAGCAGCAGGCCCTCGGCGTGCACGCCCGCCGCGGACAGGAGGACCACGGCGTCGTCGACCATCCGTCGCGCCACGCTGCTCACGTCATTCTCTGCCGGTTCGCCGGCCAGTGCCTGACTCGCCAGGGCGCCCAGTATCGATGGCAGGGAGGGGAAGTCGGTGGCCCGCACGTGCAGAACGAGGACCGCGGCGCCGGTCAGCGACGCAAGTTGCCGGGTCTGGTCGAGCACAGCCTCCGTACTGGGCGTCCAATCGATCGCGGCCAAGATTCGCCTGTACATCGTCCGGTCCTTCCTTGTGGATCACGCCGCGCGGGCGTCATCCGCCGGTCTCGAGTCGCGGCCAGGCGGCTTCGCCGTCACACAGTGCCGCTGCCGGCCGCGTGGAGGTGGCGGAGCACTTGGGCATAGGAACGGGCGAGGGAGGTCTCCGTGTAGGTGATGCCGTGCTGTTCGCAGGAGGCGCGGACCAGCGCCTGGGCGCGCCGCAGGCTGGGGCGCGGCATGCTGGGGAACAGATGGTGTTCGATCTGATAGTTCAGACCACCGAGTACGAAGTCGGTGAATCGGCCGCCGCGCACGTTACGGGAGGTCAGGACCTGACGGCGCAGGTAGTCGACCTTTTCGTCCTCGCTGAGGATGGGCATGCCCTTGTGGTTCGGGGCGAACGAGCATCCCATGTACACGCCGAACAGGCCCTGCTGCACGAGCAGGAAGCACACGGCCTGGAAGGGAGACAGGACGAGGAACAGGGCCCCCAGATAGCCTGCCGTGTGGGTGAGCAGCAGGATCGCCTCGGTCGGTTTCGCCTTCGGCGATGTTCCGGTGCGGCCCAGGAGCGCGCGGACGCTTGCGACGTGCAGGTTGAGCCCCTCCAGCAGGAGCATCGGGAAGAACAGGTAGGCCTGCCATTTGGCCAGCAGGACGCCGAGTCCGCGGCGCGCGCGAGCCTGGTCCGGGGTGAAGGCGAGGGCACCGCCTGCGATGTCGGGGTCGTGGCCTTCGTGGTTCGGGTGGGCGTGGTGGCGGTTGTGCTTGTCGACCCACCAGCCATAGCTCAGCCCGACCAACAGACCACCGTGCAGGCGGCCGAGCAGGTCGTTCGCGCGTTTGGAACCGAAGATCTGCTTGTGCCCGGCGTCGTGCCCGACGAACGCGACCTGGGTGAACATCACCGCGAGGAAGACCGCCACCAGCAGTTGCCACCAGGAGCGGCCGAGCAGGGCGAAGACGACCCACCCGGCAGCGAAGAACGTGAGATTCGCCGCGATCTTCAACGCGTAATAGGCGGGCCGGCCATCGAGCAGTCCCGCTCGCTTGACCTGGCGGGACAACTCGGCGTACGCGCTCCCGCGTCCGGCGGCGGGCGGCCCTCGGCGGGAGCGTGTGCCCGGTTCTACGGCGTCGACGACCATTCTGTTTACTCCTTCGACTGTTGAAAGATCGCAGGGCGTGGCCTGCTCGACTGTTACGAGGGCGTGGCCTGCTCAGACGGCACGCCGGTGGACATAGCACCATCTCCAGGCCGGCCCGGGCCGCAACGCGCGTACCACCGGATGGTCGGTCTCTTCGTAGTGCGCGAGCGCGTGCCGACGGGGCGAGTCATCCGAGCACGCCACCCATCCGCACGTCAGGCACGCCACAAGGCCGGCCCAGCGCTCACCGGTGGCCCGGCATTCCCAGCACGTGCTCGAGTTGGGGGCCACCGGAACGAGCGCATCGACATGCTCACATCGGGGTGCCGACCCGTTCCCGCTGATGCGTCGCGCATTGAGCGCCATGCCGGCTCTATCCGCGGCCATCTGCGCCCCCTCTCCCCGGAACCCGCGCGGTGCCACGCGGGCTGATTCACTCCCAGTCGACCCGCATCGAGGCCGGATGGAAACCGGCAACCCGAGCAAGGCTCATCATCTGCCCTGATCACCAGGCGAGCGCCCGCGGCGGTCAACGGGCAGCCACTCCGGACGCGGGCGATGGCGCCGACCGACGGGAGCCTCGTCGCAGGCCTGGATCACGGCCCGCGGCACGTGCGAGTCTGTACATGACGCGCATGGACCGGCGCCTGGGATACCGGGCGCGCCGGGCGACGGTGGCAGGTCGGCCTGGCCGGTGAGTGGAGGTGGCGGCCATGGAGCTTCGCCAGCTTCGCTACTTCGTGACACTGGCCGAAGAACTGCACTTCGGCCGGGCGGCCGCGCGCGAGCACATCGTGCAGTCGGCGTTGAGCCAGCAGTTGCAGCGGCTGGAACGCGAACTGGGGGTACGCCTGCTGGAGCGCAGCACCCACCACGTCGGGTTGACGGCGGCGGGAGCGGCGTTCCTGGTCGAGGCTCGGCAGATCATCGCTCACACCGACCGGGCCGCGCAGGTCGCCCGCAGCGCGGCCGGAACATCTCCCAGCCTGCGCGTCGGCATCATCGACGCGAGCTACGATTCGATGCCGCAGATCCTGCACGAGGTCCAGGCCAGATACCCCGGTCTGGTGATCCACCAGGTCGAGGCCGGCGTGCCCGAGCAGTACCAGCAACTCCTCGACGGCCGCCTGGACGTGGGCATCGGACGGGCCGCGCTCGCCCCGCCGGGGGTGGCCTCACACCTCTTCCGCAAGGACCCGCTGGGGGTACTGGTCCCCGAGGGACACCGCTTCACGTTTTTGGACGGTGTGCCGGTCGCCACGCTCGCACAAGAGCCTCTGCTGCTCGCAGAGGACGTGCAGGCGCCGGAGTTCAATCAGTTCGTGGTTGAGATGTGCCGGTCGGCGGGGTTCACGCCCGCCGTCTACGAAGGCAGCGTGGAGAGCATTCGCGCCGCCGCCGCACTGGTCGCCGCAGGACGGTGCCTGTACTGCGTACCCTCCTCCTGCATCTCCGCCCTCCCCGGAACCATCTGGCGGCCGCTGATCGAACCGGTCTCCCACTACCCGTGGTCGATCCTGTGGCGGGCGACCGACGCCTCCGATCACGTACGCGCCATCGTCACCTGCGCGCGGGCGATGTCGCAGCGACTGGGCTGGCTGGCGATCCCGGACCGGACAGCCGGCTGAGACGCCGAGCCGGCGGCCGCCCATCAGCTGACGTGATGAGCCCTGCTCAGGTTCATGCTTTCCGTGCCAGGGACATGCCGGTTGGCTGATGGCATGACCGTCATCATCACCGTCGCCGTCGTCCTTGTCGCCGTGGCCCTGCTGGCCCTGATGCTGTCGGTGCGGGTCGTGCAGCAGTATGAGCGCGGCGTCGTGTTCCGGCTGGGACGCCTCCAAGACGGTGTGCGGCTGCCGGGGCTCACCTTCATCGCACCGGTCGTGGACCGGCTTCGTAAGGTTAACGTCCAGGTCATCACCATGAGCGTCCCCGCCCAAGACGGCATCACCGAGGACAACGTTAGCGTTCGCGTCGACGCGGTCGTCTACTTCCGGGTCGTCGACGCGGTCAAGGCCACCGTGAACGTGCAGAACTACCCCTTCGCCGTCTCTCAAGTCGCCCAGACCTCGCTGCGCTCGGTCATCGGCCGAGCCGACCTGGACGCCCTGTTGTCGCAGCGCGACCGGCTGAACACCGAACTCACCGCGATCATCGACGGCCCCACCGAGTCGCCCTGGGGGGTCAAGGTCGAACGAGTCGAGCTCAAAGACGTCGCACTGCCCGAAACGATGAAACGCTCCATGTCCCGTCAGGCCGAAGCCGAACGCGAACGCCGAGCCCGCGTCATCACCGCCGACGGCGAATTCCAGGCCTCGACAAAGCTCGCCCAAGCCGCCGCCACCATGGCCGCCGATCCCGCCGCCCTGCAACTGCGACTCCTGCAGACCGTCGTCGAAGTCGCCGCGGAGAAGAACAGCACCCTCGTCATGCCCGTCCCCGTCGAACTGCTCCGCTTCTTCGACCGCCTCGGGCCTGGACCGGAGGGCATCGGCTTGGCGCACACGTCTGCCCGGACTCCTCGTCTCGACCCGCGACCAACGGCGGCCCCGGTGAATCCCACGTCCCCGGCCACCCTCCCGACCGAAGAACCCGAACCCGCCCGCTGAAAGACCGGCGGGTTAACCCATCGTGCTTCAGGCGATCGCCCGGAGATCTGAGGCTGGTGGTTCTGCCGGTGGGGCCTCGTGGTGCCGAGGTCCTGGGAAGGCGAGTCGCAGGATGCGTTTGTAGACCGAGCCGGTCTGGCGGGCCAGTGAGCCGCTGGTGTAGGGGAGTTCGAATCGTTCGCAAAGTGCGCGGATTCGTGGCGCGATCTCGGCGTACCGGTTGCTCGGGATATCGGGGAACAGGTGGTGTTCGATCTGGTGACTGAGGTTGCCGCTCATGAGGTGCAGGAGGCGGCCGCCGTCGATGTTGCAGGAGCCGAGCAGTTGGCGGACGTACCACTCGCCGCGGGTCTCGCCCTCCAACTGCTCTTCGGTGAAGGTCTCGGCGCCTTCGGGGAAGTGGCCGCAGAAGATGATGGTGTGCGCCCATACGTTGCGGGTCAGGTTCGCGGTGAGGTTGCCGAGCAGGACGGGCATGAAGCCGGGGCCGGCCAGCAGCGGGAATGCCAGATAGTCCTTGATGATCTGGCGCCGTACCTTGCCGGCGATGGCGCGTAGCTGCGTCCAGGTCTCTTTCAGACTTTTGTCCCCGGCCGGTATGCGTTCGACCTCCAGGTCGTACAGCGCGATTCCGTATTCGAAGACGAGTGCGAGGAGCACGTTGTAGATCGGCTGGAGAAGGTAGACCGGGTGCCAGCGTTGCTCCGGGCTGACCCGCAGCAGCGAATAGCCGATGTCACGGTCCTTGCCGAGCACATTGGTCCAGGTGTGGTGGACGAAGTTGTGGGAGTGTTTCCACTGGTCGGCCGGTGACACGACGTCCCATTCCCACGTTGTGGAGTGGATCTTCGGATCGCGCATCCAGTCCCACTGCCCGTGCAGAACGTTATGGCCGATCTCCATGTTCTCCAGGATCTTCGCGGTGGCCAGCGCCGCGGTGCCGGCCGCCCAGGCGGGCGGCAGCCAGGACGCGAACAGCAGGACGCGGCCGCCCAGCTCCAGCTTGCGCTGGGTCGCGATGACGCCGCGGATGTAGCGTGCGTCCCTGTCCCCGAGGCTCGCGATGACCTCGTCGCGGATGCTGTCCAGCTCACGTCCGAACTCCTCGACGTCGGTCGGGCTGACAAGCGCGGTGGTCGACATGGTCCCCCTTTTTTGCGTCAAAGCTCGATCTCGACTGGTCCGGCGGCGGCCGACACGCAGGTCTGGACGAGGTCGCCCGCTTCGCCGTGGATCTGGCCGGTGCGCAGGTCACGTACCCGCCCCGAGGCGAGCCGTCCCACGCAGCTGTGGCAGATCCCCATCCGGCAGCCGCTCGGCATGAGGACACCCGCCTGCTCCCCGGCGATCAGCAGCGGCGTACCGCCGTCGGCGTCGGTCTGCCGGCCGCTCCGGGTGAACCGGATCCGGCCACCCTCCCCCCCGGCCGTCGGCGCGGCCGGGCGAAAGCGCTCGACATGCAGCCGATCAGCCGATCCGGCCCAGTGCTCCTCGGCCTCCTGGAGCATCTCGGCCGGCCCGCAGACCCACGCCGTACGTTCGGCCCAGTCCGGGCACAGATCGGGCAGGTCGGCCGGCCTGAGCCGCCCCCCGGTTCGCGTGTGCCGCTCATACAGCCGCAGATTCGCGAACCGCGCCGCCAACGCCCGCAGCTCCGCGCCGAAGATGACGTCCGCCGGCGTAGGCGCTGAGTGCATCAAGACCACGTCGGGCACCCCATGGCGCCCGGAATCTCGGTGCGACACGGCGACTCCGGGCTCCGCCGCGCCTCCCGTAGCCGCGGGGGACAGGAGGCCGCGCAGCATCGCCCGCACCGGCGTGATCCCGCTGCCGGCCGTCAGGAACAGCAGCCGCGGCGGTGGCGGCTCCGGGAGAACGAACTCCCCATCCGGCGCGCCCAGGTGGACGATCACGCCAGGCGCCGCCTGCCGCACCAGGTAGCGGGAGACCAGTCCGTCCGGGACCGCCTTGACGGTGATGGTGATACATCCGTCCGGGCGTCCCGGCGGGCAGGACACCGAAAAGGTCCGCCAGTGACGCACCCCCGCGATATCGACGCCGATCCGGACCCACTGCCCCGGCCTGTGCCGGACCCAGCCACGGCCGGGACGGATCACCAGCGTCACCGCGTCCGCGGTCTCCGGGTGGATCGCCTGAATCCGGCCGCGTACCTCCGACCCGCACAACAGCGGATCGAACAGCGCCAGATAGTCATCCGGAAGCAGCGGCGTGGTCAGCGACCGTACGGCGCCCGCCAACCGCCGCAAGACGGCCGACCGGACGGCGGAGCCGGGCGTGCTCAAGAAGCAGGTCTCCAGCGAAGGGCCTGCGGCCAGAACCTCGACCGCCGGTCGCCCCCATCGATCAGCTCAGCCCCCATGATCCCGTGGTACCCGGCATGGAGACCGCGCATGCTGACGCCGTTGATGGGCGAGATGACAGCGGAATCAAAAGCGCCACATCGGTTCGCGTCGGATTCTTCTGGGTATGATTTATTTACCGAGGGCATTTCGTGCGCCGATGGCCAAGTTGACGTCGTCCTGGGCGTTTGAAAATCCGGTTCCCTTCGGGACCGAGGACGGGGCCGACGTCATGGCACCGCACGTTGATCCCACAGATCTCCTTTCTTCCGTCATCCCGCCGGCGTCGAGGTTGAGCCTGGATCCGGCGTTGAAGCGCCGGGGAATCCTCGACGGCGGTTGGTGGCCGCGTTCCCGTGACGCGAGCGTGGAGCTGCCGCTCCTCATCTCGTCGCTGAACCCGCGGGTCGGCGTGATTCTGCGGCTCGGTATCGATGCCCGCGACTGGGATGACATTCCCCGCCGCCTCACGGTCGGCGGGCACGTGGTGCGGGTCGGTCGGTTCGCCGACGTGAACCACAAGATCATCGTGACCCGCGGCCCGCAGGACCACATCCTGCTACTGGTCATACCGTCCCGGGCGTCAAGGGCTTCGGCGAAGGCCGCCCTGGCGATGGCGGCCGCAGGCAAGAACAGCGGCAGGCCCGAGGAGATCCTCGCCGCCGCCGGCATCGAGAACACGGTCGGGACGAACACGCGCCACGCGGTCCCGGACGATGGTGTTCGCTCAGATGGCCGGGGACTTCGCCCTGCGGGCGCCGGCAGCGTACGCCCGATGGTGATCGAGGACGCCCGGCAAGATGAGCGGGGTGAGATCGGCCGCTGGCTCGACGACGGCGCACCCTCCCCGGACCTCCCGGCGGGGCGCCCGAACTGAGGCAGCCGCGAAGGCGGGAAAGAGGATGGGTCGGCAGCCATGTGCGGGACCCCGAGCGTGATGTCCGACCCCACCTGCTGTCCTTCCGCAGCTTTCCGGAAGCCCTGGGCGGCGGTATTGGAGCAGTGAGCGAAGGCGTTCCTCGGGATAACGCGGGCGACGGACCGATGAAAGTCACCACGGCTCGAGGAGGGCGCATGCTGGCCGTCTGGACCACGGCGTTGTGGGTCGTTCGCCGGACCGGCGATCGGGTGATCCAGCGCTGGCGCTACCAGATCGAGAGCACGCCGACAACGCCGAGACAGCGCGAAGCGTTGGCCGGTGCGATGCGCGGCCTGCCCGGCCGATACACCGACCGGGTTCCCACGAGCACGCTCCGGCAGATCACCGGCTCGGCCGCCGCCGGGCAGTGGGAACAGGCCGTCGACCAGCTGATCACGGTCCTGGACCGTCTCGCCCCGGGAATAACCACGCGGGAACGCGATGAACTGCGGGCCCTCTCTACCGCGCTGGACATGCCGGTCGAGCGGGTCGATGTCCTCGTTTCATCGCCGCCCCGGTGAGCGTCACCGCTGGGTCGATGACGTCAATGACATGGCTGTGGTGGGGTTCGAGCGCACGTTTTACCGACGGTTCGGGTGCTCGTGTGGGCCGCTGATTCGCATCGGTGGTCGGCGCAATGGACGAGTGCCCGAAGTGGTCCGAGACGAGCTTGAGGTCGGCGTCGGCCCGCGGGGCCAGGCTGGTGGCGTGAGACGGCAGGCGCGGCAGGTTGCTTGCTTCGGCTACCGATGGTAAGGTCGCATGGTTGCAGTTGTGGTTCCATGGACTTCATGTACGCCTGCCGATCTTCACTTCAGGCGCCTTTTTCACCGGAGTCATCCGGGTGGGGTCATTACGGCGACGCGAGGCTCGCAGAGTGCGGGTTCCGTCAAGGCCCCGGAAGGAAACAGATATGGCTACCGGCACCGTGAAGTGGTTCAACGCGGAAAAAGGCTTCGGCTTCATCGAGCAGGACGGCGGCGGCGCGGACGTCTTCGCCCACTACTCCAACATCGCGGCCCAGGGCTTCCGTGAGCTCCAAGAGGGGCAGAAGGTCCAGTTCGACATCACGCAGGGCCAGAAGGGCCTCCAAGCGGAGAACATCATTCCTGCCTGAGCATCACGCGGTATGCCGTAGGCCCGTACGCGAAGGTCCGGGCCCTGCCAGCCGGCCTGGGATCTCATGTTTCCAGCGATAACGACGGCTGTCGTCCAGGGTGCGACCCTTCGGTGGAGATCCGGCCCACGGCCCCGTGTCCCCGGCCCCAGGCCGGTGCAGCCCATCTGAGTTCGGCCCTCAGACGCCCTTCCGCGAAGGGCCTCGGCCGTCTTGACGCCGTACATCTTCGTCTTCGGCGCTGTTTCGCGGCTCACTTCGGTTCGTTTTGTGATTGCTCCAGGCCATGGGCTGCGGAGCCTTCCTCGAGACGTGCCGCTTCAGGAAGGCTTACGCATGACCCGTCCCACCCGTTCGTCCCGCGGTCACTCCTCCCACACCCGTACCGGAGCTTCGCGTCAACCGGCCGCCCGGCCGCAGAGCGACTTCGCACTGCCCGTGAGTTCCACGCCCCCCCTTCCCCCGGCTGCGTCGTTCGCCGAGCTGGAGCTGCCGGCGGCCCTGCTGTCCACATTGACCCGGCAGGGCGTGACGGAACCGTTCCCGATCCAGGCCTCGACCCTTCCGGACGCGCTGAACGGCCGCGATGTCCTCGGCCGCGGCCGTACGGGCTCGGGAAAGACCCTCGCGTTCGGGCTGGCGATGCTGGCTCGAAGCGCCGGTCGGCGCGCTGAGCCGCGTAGACCGCTGGCCTTGGTGCTCGTCCCCACCCGGGAACTGGCCCAGCAGGTCACCGACGCACTAACCCCCTATGCCACGTCCGTCGACCTTCGATCGGCCACCGTCGTCGGCGGCGTATCGATCTCACGACAGGTCGCCGCTCTCAACCGCGGCGCGGAGATCCTGATCGCCACCCCGGGGCGCCTCGCGGATCTGATCAACCGAGGCGCCTGCCGGTTGGACCACGTACGCATCACCGTCCTGGACGAGGCGGATCAAATGGCCGACATGGGTTTCCTGCCGCAGGTCACCGCGCTGCTGGCCCAGGTGGCCCCGGAAGGCCAGCGGATGCTGTTCTCCGCGACTCTGGACCGCAACGTCGACCGTCTGGTCCGCCGTTTCCTCACCGATCCGGTGACCCACTCGGTCGACCCGTCGGCCGGGGCGGTGACCACCATGGAGCACCACCTCCTGCACGTCACGGAGGCGGACAAGCACGATACGACCGCGCACATCGCCGCCCGCGATGGCCGCGTCATCATGTTCGTCGACATGAAGCACGCCGCCGACCGGCTGACCCGCAAGCTGCTGACCGGGGGTGCACGCGCCGCGGCACTGCATGGAGGCAAGTCCCAGTCGCAGCGTAACCGCGCCCTGGAGCGGTTCCGCACGGGCGACGTGACGGTACTGGTCGCCACCAACGTCGCCGCGCGCGGCATCCACATCGATGGACTGGACCTGGTCGTCAACGTCGATCCGCCCAACGACCACAAGGACTACCTGCATCGGGGCGGCCGCACCGCCCGCGCGGGTGAATCCGGTACCGTCGTCACCTTGGTCCTGCCCAATCAGCGCCGCGAAATGGACCGGCTGATGGCCACCGCCGGAATCACGCCGCACTCCGCGCGAGTGCGGTCCGGCGATGCCGAACTCACCCGCATCACCGGTGCCCGCACGCCCTCCGGCATCCCCGTCACCCTGCCTTCTCCAGGCACCCCAGGCTCCCGAAACGGCGGCTCCGCGCCGGGCCGTCGCGGCCGGCGGAACCGCCGCTCCCCGCGACTCGCGGCAACCCAGAGCGCCGGCGCCTGAAGACAATCGCGGAGCAGGCCGCCGAGAATCCGGCGTTCCGGCCGCTTGTCCTCTCTCGCAGCGGTCACTACACGGCGGTCGTCGGCGGGTCTACGTACCCTGCTCCAGATGACCGCCTGGCGCTCGGGCCGACGGTGCCGGAGGCGATCCCGGCCGTGACGGGTACAGCTGATCGCGATACGGTCGGTACGGCTGAGGATCACGCGCCGACGGCGGAGTCGGTGTGTTCTCGGCCGCTCACTGATGCGGCCTTCACGGCCGGGACGGGTCGGCGGACATGACACCCCAACCACCCGACAGCCGCGCGGACGCGGGCATGATGTCCGGCATCCGGCCACTCGCCGCACGAGCCCCCAAAACACCGAGACCGCAGAGCGTTCCCAGCGGACACCCTCCAGAGACCGGCCGTACCGAGCGGGCCGATCATCCTGAGACCGTGGATCTCCGCTCGAGACGGGCCAGCCAGCGGCCAAACGTCCAGCCCCTGCCGCCGGACGCGTCGGATGCCTGCCTGTGTGGCGATCCCGCAGAGCTGGTCGTGGACACCAATTGGTTCAGCGGACGTCATTCTCGTGATCCAGTGTGCCGCCGCCATGTCACCGAGGTGGTGGCCGCCATCGCCGAGCGACAGGCTCGGCGCAACGGACGATGAAGTTTTTGATGCGACCGAGCTGCGGATTCATTTTCATGTGATAACTTAGCGATAGTTGCAGTTCTGGTTCCCATAGACTTTATGTGCGCCTGCTGGTTCGACCACAGGCGCATTCTTATTTATGCCGGATTCCTCCGGTCGGGGGCATTTCGGCGACTGAAGCCCACATGGCGTGGGTTTTGACGACATCCGAAGGAGCAATCATGGTCAAAGGCACCGTTAAATGGTTCAACGCGGATAAGGGCTACGGCTTCATTCAGCCGGACGACGGCAGCAACGACGTCTTCGCGCATTACTCGAACATCGCCGCTCAGGGCTTTCGCGAGCTGCAGGAGGGGCAGAAGGTCCAGTTCGACATCACGCAGGGCCAGCGAGGCCCACAGGCCGAGAACATCGTTCCCGCCTGACGTAACTGCAGCGTGTCGCGGGGCTCGCGCCGGAGGTGCGGGTCCCGCCCATGCGGTCCCACCCACCAGGACCCCGGCCGCGCTCAGGTCGTAGACTTCCCTTTGAGGCGACTACGGGGATCGAGATGCCTGAATCCAAGCCCATGGCCGAGCTTCATCTGCGGGTGGTGGGGCAGACTACGGACTGGAAGCTGCTACTCCTCGACGAGCCCCCCACGGAAGATCAACTGGCGGGCTGGATGCAGAATGGAGCGGTGGCGCGGCTGTTGGTCGCCGAGCAGGGAACCAACCAGCCTCATACGCTGCTCGTCAACTTCTCCCTCGTCGTCGCGGCCCGCGTTGTCGTCACGATCTGCGGAAGAGGCGTGACTTTCTGACTCGGCGTAATGGTCGCCCCGTAGGCCGAAACCGCTGCGGACCTTACCGTTGGACGGGCGTGACTACCGACCCGATCGCGCGGCGAAGAGATATGCTCGGAGACAACCGAGGAGCCTTCGTGCCGGCAGCCGAGCCGACGCCTTCCCGGCGTACCTACTAGCTCGGCCCTCAATCACAGGCCAAGACAGGTCGGCGATCATGCCGCCGGACAGCGACGCGCTCTCCTCCGCCGGTTTCCGGCCCCGCCCCACGCCATCAGACGGACGCGGCTTTCAGCGGCTTTGCTCGTTGCCGTGATCCGACCGTCCGGCGCAACCGGGCGCGCTGCCCCAAAGGGTCACACGTTTCACGCTGAGGCGAATTCCGCCTCGCATCCCCGCTTATCACGGCCGATCCCGGCCGTGTCATCTCGATCGGAGCTCACCGATGCATCACTCCACCACTCGAACCAGGCTGCTCAGCCGACGGGCATCCGGCCAGACCATCATCGCGATCCACGGAGAACTCGACATCGCGACCACCGCCCCCCTTCGCGCCCGGCTCTTCACCATCGTGGCGAACACCACGGAACCCGTCGTGATCGACCTGTCCGCCGTTCCCTTCTGCGACGCCTCCGGCCTGGCCCTGCTGGTCGGCGCCTGGCGCCGCGCCGGCCTGCACGGCGTCCCCCTCACGCTCGCCGCACCCCGCCCCAACGTGACCAAGCTCCTGCGCATCACCGGGCTCGACCGCGCCTTCGTCATTCACCCCGCCCTCGCCGCCACACGGCTCGGCCACCTGCCGGCCCTTCACCGCACGGCGGCGTGACCGCCTGACCCATGAGCCGGCGTCCTCCCAATGGGCGGGAACGACCGAACCGCGCCGTGGCCATGACACGGGGCATGGGAGAGCAGGCTCAGGGGATAAAGATCACTGACGCCGGCGAGGCGCCGTTCATGGCACGATTCGGGGGGATCACATGCCGTACACAGCCGGGCCGGAGACGACGTTCGAGCTGCTCATCGAGCTCGAGCCGGTCGTCGCGGCCGAGCTCGACCGTCACCTGGCCACGGCGAGGGAGTGGTTCCCGCATCAGTACGTGCCGTGGAGCCTCGGCCGGGATTTCGACGGTCCGCTGGACGGTGAAGCATGGTCACCCGAGGACTCCACGATCTCGCCCTCCGCGAAGGAGGCGCTGGTCGTCAACCTTCTCACCGAGGACAATCTGCCGGGCTACCACCGCGAGATCTCCGCCATCTTCGGGCGGGACGGCGCGTGGGGCACCTGGGTGGACCGCTGGACGGCCGAGGAGAACCGGCACGGGATCGTGATCCGCGACTACCTCACGGTCACCCGGGCCGTGGATCCGGTCGCGCTCGAACGGGCCCGCATGACGCACATGCAGGGCGGCTACCAGGCCGACCACGGCGACAAGATGCTCCACACTCTGGCCTATGTCTCGTTCCAGGAACTGGCGACGCGCGTCTCTCACCGCAACACCGGCAAGGCCTCGGGCGACCCGGTATGCGAGCGGCTGCTGGCGCGAGTGGCCGCCGACGAGAACCTCCACATGCTCTTCTACCGCAACCTGCTCGCCGCGGCCTTCGAGCTGTCCCCCGACGAGACGATGCGCGCCGTCACCGACGTCGTGACCAACTTCCAGATGCCCGGCCACACCATCGACGGCTTCCTGCGGAAGTCGGCCGCCATCGCCAACGCGGGCATCTACGACCCGCGCATCCACCTCGACGACGTCGTACTCCCCGTCCTGCGGCAATGGCGGGTCTTCGAACGGGAAGACCTGAACGGCGACGGGGACAAGGCACGCCAGGAACTGGCGGAGTTCCTGGAACGGCTGGAGGTGACGGCGACCCGGTTCACCGAACGCCGGGCACGTACGGCCGGTGGCCCGAACGAGGACCGGTCCGGCTCACCGGAGCCCTGGTCGTAGCATCGCCACGTCGTCAGGCCGTTCAGGTCGGCCGTCGGGCCAGAGGAAGAGCCGGCGCACACGATGTCTGGCGCGCACAGGCGGGGCCGGAGCCGGGTATGCATGTCCCGGCCCGCCGCCCGGTCGAGGGGCCGGCCGAACGAGATCTTCGCCACGGGCAACCGTTTGCCCATCTTCGAGAAGTGCCCGAGGGCGATGGCCGGATCCTCGGGCCCCGATGGGAGTCACGCATGATTGCGCGTGCCGCGCGCCGGCACCTCCGGCTCTGTCCGCGTGGCCGAGGACGAAGCCGTTCTCGTGCCTGCGAACATCGTGCCCACCGCTACGATTCCTGCTGGTGTCGGCAGGGCGACGGTCTTGGAGTGCGTTCGGACCGCCGGAACCCGAAAGTGGTGATGCGAAGATCCTTGATGGCTTCGTCCAGCCCGCCGATGGCGTGACAGATCCTTTCGGTCGCGTGGGCGTCGTCGATACGCGTCAAGGCGATGTGCAGGTGCATGCTCACGGCGAACATCTGGCGGACGATGGTGTCGTTCAGATTGTGGGCGATGCGGTCATGTTCGTCGGTCAGGCTCTGCCATACCCTGGCCGAGTCGCCTGCATGGCCGTCCGGGGGCTCCCCCGGAGCACCGAAATCGCGATTCGGCGCTGCCGGCAGACCGTCGCCGGCGCGCCTTTCGGACGCTTCGCCTGGCTGGATCTCACCCGTCGTCGGCGGACCTGGTGCCGCACCGTCGCCGGGTGACCCTGCCGCTGCCATCGGCGCTCGATCGTGTCCGATGATGTGCGACCGGTCCGGCCCGCTCCTCGTGGCGATGATCTCCGGCGGGAGCGATGGCGGAGTCGGCCTGATGGCCGTCGGAGGCGGCCTGCCTGTGGGGCCGTTCGGGGCGGCTGGTGATCGATCGTTCATGACCGTGGCTCCATCGTCTAACCGCCGAAGATGGCCCTTGCCCGTGTGGCGGGTCGTACCCGCGTGCAAGAGCTTGACGCGTCGTCCAGAGCGCCGGCGCTCTCCGAACCGGGGGGACGCACGCCGTGCGAGCCTGTACAAGGGGCGCGCCCATGCCCCTTCAGCACGGTGAGGATGCGATTGTGGTGGGCGGTGGTGGCGATGCCGAGCCATCGGCGCACGCCATGTGCCGATGGCGCTGGTCGGTATCCGCCCGGTTGAGGCACGTGGAGCGACAGTTGCCCGTCGCGATGGGATTGATCGCGTCAGCCGCGTGGAGTAGGTGACATGAGACGTTACGGGCAAAGACTGGTGTGGGGGAATGAAGAACGAGCCGGAGTCTCGCAAGATCGGGATTGATCGCTCGGAAGGGTTCGGTGAGCGGCTGCTGGGGGCACTGCTTGACCGGGCTCATGAGATGCCGCCCCAGCTGATCGCCCCGCTGGTCGCGGAAGAGGTCGCCAAAATCGGTGGTCGGGACATCTCGATCCTCTTGCAGGACTATGACCACCTGCTGCTCGCGCCTCTCTCGGGTCGGGGGCTCACGGTGGGCGCCGCTGAGAGCATCGATGAGTCCCTGGCCGGCCGGGCTTTTCTTCGCGCGCTCCCCGTCGAACAGCCGCTGGCCGACGGCGTACGGATGTTCCTGCCGCTTCTGGACGGCAGCGACGAAGTGGGGGTCATGGCGGTCACCCTCGACACCGTCGATGATGACGACCGGCGGTTGCTGCGGCGACTGGCCGGTCTGATCGCCGGCATGCTGGTCACCAAGAACAGCTATACCGATGAGTTCTTCCGGGCCCGGCGTCGCGAGCAGATGAGCGTGGCCGCGGAGATCCAGTGGTCACTGCTGCCCCCGCTGGCCATGGTCACTCCGCAGGTCGCGGTGGCCGGAATCCTCGAGCCGGCTTACGACGTCGCCGGCGACAGTTTCGACTATGCCCTCAACGACGACATCCTTCACATGGCCGTCGTCGACGCGATGGGCCACGGGCTGAACGCCGCCGTACTGGCCACCGTGGCCATCGGCGCCTACCGGCACGCCAGACGCGCCGACATCGGGCTCGCGGAACTTTACGCCTTCATGGACACGTCCATCGACGCGCAGTTCGGGCCCGACCAATTCGTCACGGCGCAAATGATGCGCCTGAACATCACAACAGGGCACCTGCAATGGGTCAACGCCGGGCATCCCGCACCGCTGCTGATCCGCGATCGTCGGGTGATCAAGAGGCTGGAGAGCCCCGGAACCTTGCCGGTCGGATTCGGCGGCGCCCAGCCGCTGATCAGCGAACAAGCGCTCCGCCCCGGCGACCGGGTCCTGTTCTTCACCGACGGTCTCGTCGAGGAGCACGAGACCGGTGGGGAGCAGTTCGGTGAGGAACGCCTGATCGACTTCGTCGAGAGCACTGGGCGCGTCAGTCAGAGTGTGCGGGAAATGGTGCGGGCCCTGTCCCACGCGCTGATGCGGGAACGTGGCGGGGTCACCACCGACGACGCGACCCTTTTCCTGGTCGAATGGCGCGGGGGGACCGCCGACCACCTCGCCATCGTGGAAACATAGCCAGCAGTCCGTCCACACCGGCAGCCGACGACCGCGCCAGAGGTCAAGAACCTGCTGGTGAACCAGTGCAATATTTCAGGAACTCCGACACTTCACTCGGCCCTCAGGGTCCCTTAGTTCGAAAAACTACCCTGCTGGACCACTTGTACATTCGCCGATCATCGACTGTCCTTGTTCAGCCATTCGTGCGTCCTTGGACACCTCACGCCGCGGCGGCTCCCACGGGTTGGACGACCGTGGGTCGCCCGCGCCGCAGTGCCACGGAGCCGACCGCCCAGGGCAGGGCGATTTCTCTAAAAGATGCTTTGTTGGCCTTCCAGATTCGCGTGACATCCGTCACGGCAGAAAAATGGGGAATCCGGATCTTCCTGTGAACATCCACGGCATTGCCGGACATCGAACTTATTGGTCGAGTCAGTAAGCAACCGGGGAGGTTTTATCCATGCAGTTCAAGAACCTGCGTACGACTGCCGCTCTGGCTTTTGGTGTCGGAATGGCCGCTCTGGCCCTCACCGGCTGCAACGTCGACGGCAAGGTGTCGACGGCGTCGGGCTCATCGGCGCAGACGGCGCCGGGTTCGTCGGCGCAGACGGCACCGGCCACCAATGGCACCCACGACGGGAAGGCGGCCGCGGCGCGCACCGATCGGGGGTGACACGCCGAGCTGATGGCATCCGAGCTCAACGCCGATCTGCAGATTCAAGATCCCAGCTCCAACGGACTGGGAGCGGAGCTGGAAGCGGAAAAGGCGATCGCCACGCTGACCCTCACCAACCGGTCGAGCGAAACCTGCTACCTGCCGGCCGGCTGGACACCGCTCGGGGAGGGCGGGCGGAACAACTACACCGCGATTCCCGCGACCCAGGTGAACTACCCCGGTCCCGGTATGACCGTCACGCTGCGGCCCGGACGTTCGGCCTTCGCCGGAACTGTCGACGATCACGTTATTGAGCACCCGATCATGTAATTGAGCCCGGAGTCGTGCGGTGCGATCACGGTTTTGAGCACGATCTGGCGAACCGCGATCACGTTATTGAGCATGCTCACGACGTGCGCGTGTCGGGTGGATCTGGTCAGCGGCGACCCAAGATCCTCTGGGGGTCTTTTCAACGGTGTCGGGGGAGCCGTGGCGAGGAGAACCTTCGAGATGGTCGATATCGCCGAGATCTTGACGCACTGGTATGCGAGCCGGTCGATCAAGGACATCTCAGCCAGTCTGGGTGTGGCGCGTAACACGATCAGCAAGTACGTGGCGCCGGCGATGCGGGCGGGTCGCGGGGCAAGGTCGGCCCGGACATCCACGTCAAGGTCGGCAAGACCTTGTACTCGGTGCCGTGGAAGTACATCGGCAAGACCATCGATGCCCGCTCCACGGCGAACGCGGTCCAGTTGTTTCTCGAGGGTGAGCTGATCAAGACCCACGTTCGTAAGCCGAAGGGTAAGCAGACCGATCTGAACGACTACCCACCGGAGAAGATCGCGTTCTTCCAGCGCGCCCCGGTGTGGTGCCGCCGGCGCGCCGCCGAGGTCGGCCCGGCCTGCGTCGCGGTGATCGAAGAACTGTTGGCCGGTAACGCGCTGCATCACCTGCGCAGTGCCCAGGGCGTCCTCGGGCTGGCCGACCGGCACGACGCCGACCGGCTGGAGGCGGCCTGCGCCAAGGCCCTGACCGCCGACGACCCGTCTTACCGGACGATCAAAGGCATCCTGGCCGCCGCACCTGACCAAGCGGTGCCGGCCGATGAGCCCGCGGGTGACGGCGGCGCGGCGGCGTTCCTGCGCGGCCCACAGGGCCTGTTCGCCGACAACGTCGTCCCGCTGTCGGCGGCGCGGTCAGCCGAAGCATCCTGACCGCCCGACCTCCCCGGTACCCCTGGCCCAACGGCATCGGGTGCCCGGCGTGGCGGCCGGGCGCCCGAAAGTGAATCAGACAACGGATAAGGATACGGACCGATGACCAGCCAGTTCGAGATCGGCGCGCTGGACAAAGCGCTGCGCAAGCTGAAACTGTCGGGAATGCTGGAGACCCTAGACGCCCGCCTGACCCAGGCACACGCCGGCGACCTTGGGCACGTGGAGTTCCTACTCGCGTTGTGCGAGGACGAGATTAACCGCCGCGAAGCCTCCGCCATCGCCCGCCGCCATCGCCCGCCGGCAACGCCGCGCCAAGTTCGAAGAACAAGTCACCCTGGAAGGGTTCGATTTCAAGGCCTCGACCAAAATCCCCGCCGCGGTTATCCGGGACCTGGCCACCTTGAACTGGCTGCACGAGGGCAGCTCGGTCATCCTGTATGGCCCGGTCGGGGTCGGTAAGACGCATGTCGCTCAGTCGTTGGGGCAGCTTGTCATCCGCGCCGGCTACGACGTCCGGTTCATCAAGGCCTCCCGCGCTCTGGCGCACCTGTCCGGCGGGCACGCCGACGGATCATGGAACAAACGCCTGGCCGAACTCGCCCGCCCCGCCGTGCTCATCCTGGACGACTGGGCGATGCGCGAGCTCAAAGCCACCCAAGCCGATGACCTGTATGAGCTGGTCAGCGAACGCGCCGTGGCCCGTAAGCCGCTGATCTTGACCTCCAACCGGGCACCGAAGGACTGGTATCCGCTGTTCCCGAACAAGGTCGTCGGCGAGTCCCTGCTGGACCGGCTGATCAACAACTCCTACCAGGTGTTCATGGACGGCCCCAGCTACCGGCCCAACAAACGCCCCGGACGCCCCGCGTCCTCCGTCGACACCGACAAACCACAACGATAGGGCCTTGATCATTCGTGTGCGGAACGCCGGTGCCGTGCACCATCATGGTTAAGCATGCGGGACGAACCGGACAATATGCGGTCGCTTGGAGCCGGACTGGTCTTGGCGTCGGCACGCGGGCTTCTCACGGGCGTCGTAGCGCTGCTGATCGCCGGAACGGTCGGGATGGCCGTCATCGTGGTGGGCCTCGAACAGCCATATGGGTTCTTCGAGGGGCCGGTGCGGGGCTCCTTCGGGCGGATGGTGTTCGCCGCGTTCCTGACGCCCGCTCTGGCCGCGGTCACAGGCGTTCAGGCGGCGAAGCTGTTGCGGCTGCCATCCCCCCGCGCGTTCGCGCATCTGGGTTGGCCGGTCCTGTTGGTCACGCTGTGGATCCTGCTCGAGTTGATGAATGACGAGCCGATGGAGACCATCGGACGCGTGTTCTTGAACGCCGTCGTGATCACGTTCCTGCTGCTGCCGTATCCGATTCTCGCGTGCGCCCGCACTGCCAGGGCACGGGCGGCCCTACGGCCCGCCGACGACGGCGAAAGGTAGGGCAGCGGATCGACGGCACACCGATCCTGTTCCCAGCACTCCACGATGAGCTGGAGCGCGGCGCCCAGCGCGCGAGACGGCGGAAGGCAGGCGGCAACCGCGATCACACTTCCACATCGACGGCGAGCCATCAGCCTGGAGTTCGGGCAAATTACTCATCGATCATGGAGCGCTGCCCGCACAGGAACCAGCAATCCTGGCCAAGGGCCTGCATACCTTTGACCAACCCGTCCGCGCCTGGCAACGTTCAGGATGAACGAGACATTCCGGACTCGTACGTCGTGAGCATGCTCAATAACGTGATGGCGGTCTCCGTCATCACCGTTCAATTCCTTGATCGCCAGGCTGCTCAATTAGTTGATCACCTACAGCCGGAACCAAGTGGCACACCACCAAGGGCTGCCCCGGCGGCACCACCGACGGCCTCGGCGTCGCCTGGCACAGCACCTGGATCCCGCTCACCTACCACGGCCTCGACGACGGCTACCAACCTCCGATCTGCGACAGCCTCACCCTGGGCACGCTCCAGCCCACCAGGAACGGCGTCAACTTCCCCTGACCCACCCCGAACGGAACAGGCCCGGCATACGGGGCCGTAGGGAGCAGGAACGCGAGCGTTCCCGCTCCCTAACGCGTCAGCCGCGGGCCGGTGGCCGCGATGGTGCACGGAAAGGCCGCTTCCCGAAAGGATCCGATCGGTTGCGCAAACGCCGAACTCGCCGTGGACGGCGGTGGTTCTCGGTCTTCGGGAGAGAGGACAGCGCGGGCGGTGTGCGCCCGCGCTGTCGGTGCCGGTCACTGTCACCTCAGGACGGGGAAGCGGCGGACCAGCCGGGTCCTGCTCCACAGGCCGCCGAGGCCGAGGGTGTCGCCGGCGTGGACCAGGGCCAGGCCGATGATGAGCAGCGCGTAGATGAGGTGGTCGTCCATGAAGACGTTGCTCGCCGGGGGCAGGACGACGCTCCACATCATCACCAGCATCAGCGTGCCCGCCGCGGCGGCGGCACGCATGCCGATGCCCAGCATCAGCGCCGCGCCGATGCCGGCGAGGCCCAGCATGAACAGCCAGTCGGCCCACGCCGCTCCGGCGATGCCGTGGTAGAAGCCCTTGAAGGGACCGGCCGCGGAGAACTTCAGGAAGCCCAGCGTCGGGTGCCCGCCGTGGATCCACGCCTGCTTGGCGGCGGTCTCGTGACCGAGCCCGAAGAGCTTGTCGAGGAACGCCCAGATGAACACGAATCCGAGCGACAGCCGGGCGATGGCCCAGACGTACGGGGTGACCGGGGAGGTGGGGCGGGGCGCGTGATCTGCCGGGCGGACGGGGTGACGGGTGTCGGGCTTGCGGTCGGTGACGGCCATGGGGGCTCACTCCTTCGGCGTACCGGAGAACTTCCGGCTGCCCTTACTCAACGCCACGCGCCAGGGGCGGCCGCAGAGGCGAAAGCACACGGGCGGCGGGACCTTCGTCCTTCGCTGCGGAGGGGCCGCGAGGCCGGTCTTCGGCACGCCGAAGACCGGCCGGTCGGCAGTGGAGATGCCGACCGGCCGGTCGCGCGGACGGCTCAGGTCACCGGGCGTCGCCGGTCGGCGCGTCCCTGCTGATACGGCGGCCCGTGACGCGGCTGGGCCGGATCCGCAGGAACAGTTCCCTCGGACCTCCCGCCCATGGCTCGACGCCCGCTTCGCGGACCGACGCGCGTTCGTCCTCGGACTCCACATGGTGCAAGGAACCCTGGATGAGGACGCTCCATCCTTCGCGCGCCGCAGGGTCGAGCTCGTCGATCTCGAACGCGACCTTGTACTCGGCGTTCGCGATCCCGGTGCGGAGGTCCTCATCGGTCGGGCTGTCCTGGGCGGTCCGGAACACGATCGTGTCCTCGTACAGCCTGTAGTTGACCGGAAGGATCGTGGGACCGTACCGGCCGTTGTAACCCAGCCGCCCGACACCGCCGGGCGAGATCAGTCGCAGACACTCGGCCTCGTCGAGGGAGACCAGTGCCGGCGCGCCACTGACCGGACCCGACCCCGTGGTCCCGGCCTGAGCCGAGCCGCCGGCTACCTCACCAGTCATGTCATCACCCACATCGATAGTCCAGATGGTCCTGTCCGAATCGGCGGAGCCCACGAACCCGGAGTTCCCGGGACCCCGCCGGCGAACCCGCGCGCGGCGCCCGTCACGAGCGGTGTTCTCCGCGAATGACGACGACGGGACACTTCGCGTGGTGCACGCAGTGCTGGCTCACCGAGCCGAGGAGCGCGCCCGTGAAACCCCCGTGTCCCCGGTTGCCGACCACGATGAGGTCGGCGCCCTCGGCCGCGTCCAGCAGTACCCGGGCGGCGTTTCCTTCCATGACGCGTGCGTTGACGGGCACCCCGGGTCGCTGCCCGGCCTCCTGCTCGATCGTCGCCTCGAGCGTCTTGGCGGCGGCGGCCTTGATGTCGTCCGCTCCCACGACGGCCATGTCCCAGCCGAAGCTCGTCGGGACCTCCCAGCCGATCACCGCCTCCACCGCCGCCCCGGTCAGTCGCGCCTGCCGCAGGGCCCAGCGCAGGGCCGCCCGCGACGGCTCGGATCCGTCAACGCCGACCACGATCCGGTAATGCTTCTCACCGTGTTCGTTCGCCACGGGGGCGTCTCCTTCCACTCGTCAAGGTCTCAGCAGGTCTCCCTGCTCACAGAGCCCGATCACGCGGAGACATGCGAGTGGTGGTGCGCCCGTACGGTCCCAGCGTCCTCATGGTCCTCATCCGACACCATCCGTTTTTCGGACGATAGGGACGAAGGTCCCAGGTCACCGCTTCCAGCGCGGCGGCCGTCGTCCCGGCCTGCCGGGGCGGACATCACGGAGGTCCGCCCCAGCGGCCTCAGAAGGAACCGCCGGGCAGGGTGTCCCGTACGGCGCGGGCCGCGGCGGTCAGGTTCTCCAGCGACGCGCGGACCTCCGGCCAGCCACGGGTCTTCAGGCCGCAGTCGGGGTTGACCCACAGCCGTTCGGCCGGAACCGCTCGCAGGGCCTCTCGGATGAGGCCGGCGGCCTCGTCGGCGCTCGGGATGCGGGGGGAGTGGATGTCGTAGACGCCGGGGCCGACCTGGCGGGGGTAGCCGGCGGCGGCGAGTTCACCGGCGATGCGCATGTGGGAGCGGGCGGCCTCCAGGCTGATCACGTCGGCGTCCAGCTCGTCGATGGCGTCCAGGATGTCGCCGAATTCGGCGTAGCACATGTGGGTGTGGATCTGGGTGTCGGCGCGGACGCCACTGGTGGTGAGGCGGAACGCCTCGGTGGCCCAGGCGAGGTAGGCGGTGTGGTCGGCGGTGCGCAGCGGCAGCGTCTCGCGTAGGGCGGGTTCGTCGACCTGGATGACGGCGATGCCGGCGGCCTCCAGGTCGGTGACCTCGTCGCGGAGGGCGAGGGCGACCTGGCGGGCGGTGTCGGCGCGCGGCTGGTCGTCCCGGACGAATGACCAGGCGAGCATCGTGACGGGGCCGGTGAGCATGCCCTTGACCGGGCGGTCGGTGCGCGACCGGGCGTGGGCGGCCCAGCGGACGGTCATCGGCTCGGGACGGGAGATGTCCCCGGCGAGGATCGGCGGCCGTACGTAGCGGGTGCCGTAGGACTGGACCCAGCCGTGCCGGGTGGCGAGGTAGCCGGTGAGCCGCTCGGCGAAGTACTGCACCATGTCGTTGCGCTCCGGCTCTCCGTGTACCAGCACGTCGAGTCCGGCTTTCTCCTGGAAGGCGATGATCTCACCGATCTCCGCCTCGATGCGTTGCTCGTAGGCGGCGTCGTCGATGCGGCCGGCGCGCAGGTCGGCGCGGGCGCGGCGGAGCTCGTCGGTCTGCGGGAACGATCCGATGGTGGTGGTCGGCAGCGGCGGCAGCCCGAGTCGCGCGCGCTGTGCGGTGACGCGTTCGGCGTACGGCTGGGGGCGCCGGGCGTCTTCGCCGGTGACGGCGGCCACCCGGGCCCGTACCGCCGGGTCGCGCGTGATGGTGGAAGCGGCGCGGGAGGCCAGGTGGGCGCGGTTGGCCGCGAGCTCCGCGGCGATGGCGTCGGTGCCGTGCCGCAGCCCTCGGGCGAGTGTTGCGATCTCCGTGGTCTTCTGGCGGGCGAAGGCGAGCCAGCGCCGGATCTGCGGGTCGATGTCGTGTTCGAGGTCCGCGTCGAGCGGGACGTGCAGCAGTGAGCAGGACGCGGCGACGTCGACCTGGGCGGCCAGGCCGAGGAGCGTGCCGAGGGTGGACAGGGACGCGGTCAGGTCGTTGATCCAGATGTTGCGGCCGTTGACGACGCCCGCGACGAGGCGCTTCGTGGGCAGGCCGCCGACGGCGGCGAGGTCGTCGAGGTTGGCGGCGGCGGGTCCGGTGAAGTCGAGCGCGAGCCCGTCGACCGGCGCGTCGGCCAGGACCGGCAGCGCCTGGCCGAGCCGGTCGAAATAGGAGGCGACCAGCAGTTTCGGCCGGTCGGGGAGGTTCCCGAGCTCGCGGTAGGCGCGGGCGACGGCGTTCAGCTCCGCGGGCGTACGGTCCTGGACGAGGGCCGGTTCGTCGAGCTGGACCCACACCGCGCCGGCGGCGCGCAGGTCGGCCAGGACCTCGGCGTAGACGGGAAGCAGCCGGTCCAGCAGCGTCAGCGGTTCGAAGTCGGCGGCGACGCCGGGGGCGGGCTTGGCCAGCAGCAGGTACGTGACCGGCCCGACCAGCACCGGGCGCGCCGCGAGGCCGAGCGCGAGGGCCTCCTTGAGCTCGGTGACCTGCTTGGTCGAGTCGGCGCGGAAGTCGGCGTCGGGGCCGAGCTCGGGGACGAGGTAGTGGTAGTTGGTGTCGAACCACTTGGTCATCTCGAGCGGCGCCACGTCGTGGGTGCCGCGGGCCATCGCGAAGTAGCCGTCCAGCGCGTCGGCGTCGACCGCGGCGCGATGGCGCTCGGAGATCGCGCCGACCATGACACTGGTGTCCAGCATGTGGTCGTAGTAAGAGAAGTCACCGGTCGGGACCTCGTCGATGCCGGCCGCCGCGAGCCGCCGCCAGGTGGCGTGGCGCAACTCGGTCGCGGTCGACCGCAGGTCGCCGGCGCTGAGGCGGCCGTTCCAGTAGCCCTCGATGGCCCGCTTCAGCTCCCGGTCGGGGCCCTGACGGGGATGGCCGTACACGGTGGCGCGGGTCGCCGCGGCTCCGGTGGTGGCTGTCATTGAAACTCTCCTTCGCGAGCATCTCTGCCGAGCCCGGGCCGGGATGAGAGCGCGAAGGGTGCCGGAGCACAGGGGTATCCCCTGCTGCGTCCGCCGACCCGCCCTCGAGGTCACCGAGCTCTCCGCGCGCGCCGATCGCGCGCGGGCAGTGGCAGGTCTTCGGACTCGCGGGCACGTCTGCCGGGGCAGACACCTACTGGCCGTCGCTTCCCGGCCCCGTCCTCCGGGGCCAGTGCTTCATGACGGCGGTCGTTCCCGCTCACCGCTGCGGGGCAGTCCCGGACTCACACCGGGTTCCCTCTTACGACGCGTCTGCCTGGCGGGCAGGGCGAACCAGCTGCGCTCGGAAGTCTAGGCGTCGTGCCCTGGCGGGACAACGCGGTCCGTGATCAGCCCGCGGGTGGCGGGGCGAGCGGGTGGCCGGTCTCGCGTAGCTGCCAGCGTCCGCCGTGGTGGGTCAGCCAGGTCTGGGACAGGGGGGTCACGTCGAGGCGCCAGAAGCATTCGGGCGGGGCGCCCAGGGCGTGCAGGACGGCGGCGCGGATGACCGCGGGGTGGGTGACGGCCGCGACCCTGCCGGTGTCGGTGGGGAGTTCGGTCAGCCACTTCGCCACCCGGGCGATCAGTTCCGCCAGCGACTCGCCGTCGTGCGGGGTCGCGTGGGGATCGGTCAGCCAGGTGTACAGGTCGGCGGGGTGGTCCGCCTCCACCTCGGTGAGGGTCCTGCCCCGCCAGGCGCCCGCGTCCAGGTCGGCCAGGGCGGGGACGGTGACCGCCTCGATGCCGAGCGCGGCGGCGGTCTGCCGGCAGCGTTCCTCGGGCCCGCGGTAGGCCGCCGTGACGCGGCGCAGTGCGCCCATGGCGGCCGTGGCCGCCTCGGCGCCGTGCGGGTCGAGGGGTTCGTCGTCGGGGAAACGGGCCTCGCGGGTGGCGGAGGTGGCCGCGTGCGCGATGAGCGCGAGCCGAACGGTCATGGGGTGGGTGACCTCCTGCGACGTTGACGGTACCGATTTTCGGCCGTACGATCCGGGCGAACGTGATGCTAAGAGGAAGCCGGTGCAAATCCGGCACGGTCGCGCCACTGTGATCCGGCCCTGAGCCGGAGAGTCAGACCCTCCGCCATCGAAGCGCTCCACCGAGACAGGGACGCTGGATCCCTTTAGGAGGCTGTGACATGACGACCTCGACACTGCCCACTTCTCCTGCGACGCCGGTGGTGGTGTCGGGCAGCCGTGCCGCCCTGTGGCTGTTCGGCACCGTGCTGCTGTGCCTGGCCGCCTACTACTTCATCGGCGTCGACCAGGGCGCGACCTCGGTCTTCGGCAACAACATGGCCATCCACGAGTTCGTCCACGACGCCCGGCACTTCCTCGGGTTCCCCTGCCACTGATCCCGTCCGCGACACCACACCTGAGGGAGTACGCCGTGGAACGGCGATTCATCCTGCGTGGGCTGCTCGTGGGCGCGATCGGCGGAATCCTGGCGTTCGTCTTCGCGCGGATCTTCGCGGAGCCGCAGATCCAGGCGGCCATCGACTACGAGAGCGGCCGGGACGCCGCCCAGGCCATGCTCGACAAGGCGGCGGGCATCGCGCCCGAGGCCGCCGAGTCGGACATCTTCAGCCGCACGATCCAGGCCAACGTCGGCATCGGTGTCGGCGTCATCGTGTTCGGCGCCGCGATGGGCGGCCTGTACGCGGTCGCCTACATCCTGGCCTGCGGCCGCACCGGCAACCTACGGCCGCGGACGCTGGCGATGCTGGTCGCACTCGGCGGGTTCCTGGGGTTCTACCTGATCCCCTTCGCCAAGTACCCGGCCAACCCGCCCGCGATCGGCCATGAGGACACGATCCGCGACCGAGGCGGCCTGTACCTGCTGATGGTCGGATTCTCCATCGCCTTCCTGATCCTGGCGGTCTGGCTGGGGCAGCGCCTCAAGCCCCGGTTCGGGAACTGGAACGCGACCCTGCTGGCCGGGCTGGCGTGCGTCGTGGCGCTCGGCATCGTGATGGCCGTGCTGCCCTCGCTCGGGCACCTGTCGGCGAACGTCCACGAGTACGGCCGGCACGCGACGGAGACGCCGCTGCCGCTGCGGAACCGGCAGGGGCAGATCGTCTATCCGGGGTTCCCGGCTGACGTGCTGTTCTCCTTCCGCCTGTACTCGGTGGCCGCACAGGCGATCATGTGGGCGGCGATCGGCCTGTGCTTCGCGCCGATGGCCGAACGACTGCTCGCCCGTACGGCCGAGGTCCCCCGGAGCGCGCAGACGCAGGCGCAGGCCACGGCGTAGCAGTCGGTTCCATCCGAAGGCCCTCGGCGGATCACCGCCGGGGGCCGTTCGGCGTGCCTGCGTTCTCGTGATTCTTGGTCGACGCGCCCAATATCTAGGGGTGATGCGTTTCCATCACCACTACATGTATGGTTCTGGTGTTGCTGGTTCACCTGCGCCTCGTGTGGCGGGTGTCAAGAGGGAACCCGGTGGGATTCCGGGACTGCCCCGCAGCGGTGAGCGGGAACGACCGCCGTCAACGGCACTGGGCTCGATCGGGCCTGGGAAGCGACGGTCAGTAGGACGCACCCGATGGACGGGTGTGCTGCCCGCGAGTCCGAAGACCTGCCAGTGACCCGTGCGTGAGAGCGCGCGGTCGTCCAGGCCTCGCGGGAGGGTCGGCGGCGGAGTCTGTCGTCCGTGCGCCTCCTTTCCGCGAGCGTGAAGCCCGCCAGGAGAGAGCACGTGACACAACAGCTCATCGCGTCCCCCACGGCCATCGCCGCTCCCGAGCCGACGCTCGCGGCCGAGATCGAGCGTGTCTGCGCCGGCTTGCCGGACGCCGATCCGCTGCTCATCGCCGGAGCCGGTGACCTGGCCGAGGCCGTACGGCGGGCCGCCGCGCTGGTCGTCACCGACCCGGTCTACTCCACGGTCGCCGCCCGGCTGCTGGCCCGGTCCATCGCGAACGAGACCGGCCCGGTGACGTTCGCCGAGTCCGTCGCGGCCGCCTACGAGCAGGGGCTGCTCAACGAGCGAACCGCGGGGTTCGTCGCCCGTAACACGGAGGCGCTGGACGCGCTGGTCGACCACGACGCCGACGACCGGTTCACCTACTTCGGGCTGCGCACGGTCTACGACCGCTACCTGCTGCGGCACCCGACGACCCGGCGGGTGCTGGAGCGCCCGCAGTACTTCTTCCTGCGGGTGGCCTGCGGGCTGGCCGACAGCGTGGCCGAGGCCGCGGAGCTCTACGGGCTGATGTCGCGGCTGGCGTACCTGCCGAGCTCGCCGACGCTGTTCAACTCCGGCGCCGCCCGCCCGCAACTGTCCTCGTGCTTCCTGCTGGACTCCCCGCGTGACGAGCTCGAGGCGATCTACGAGCGGTACGGCCAGGTGGCCCGGCTGAGCAAGTACGCGGGCGGCATCGGGATCTCCTGGAGCCGGGTGCGGAGCCGGGGCTCGCTGATCCGGGGCACGAACGGGCACTCCAACGGCATCGTGCCGTGGCTGCGGACGCTGGACGCGAGCGTCGCGGCGGTCAACCAGGGCGGCCGGCGCAAGGGCGCCGCGTGCGTCTACCTCGAGCCCTGGCACGCCGACGTGGAGGAGTTCCTCGAGCTGCGGGACAACACCGGGGAGGACGCGCGGCGCACGCACAACCTCAATCTGGCCAACTGGGTGCCGGACGAGTTCATGCGCCGGGTCGAGGCGGACGCGACCTGGTCGCTGTTCGACCCCAAGCAGGTGCCGGAGCTGGTGGACCTGTGGGGCGAGGAGTTCGACCGGGCGTACCGCGCGGCCGAGGCCGAGGGCCGATTCGTCCGGCAGATCCCGGCGCGGCAGCTGTACGGGGCGATGATGCGCACCCTCGCCCAGACCGGCAACGGCTGGATGACGTTCAAGGACGCGGCCAACCGCGCCTGCAACCAGACCGCCGAGCCCGGCAACGTCGTCCACCTGTCCAACCTGTGCACCGAGATCCTCGAGGTCACCCACGACGCCGAGACCGCGGTGTGCAACCTCGGCTCGATCAACCTCGCCGCCCACGTGACCGACGACGGGGTCGACTGGGCGGGGCTGCGGGCGACCGCGCGTACGGCCGTGCGGTTCCTGGACCGTACGATCGACCGCGGCTTCTACCCCACGCCGGAGGCGGCGCGGGCGAACCGCCGCTGGCGGCCGATCGGGCTCGGCGTGATGGGCCTGGCGGACGTGTTCTTCCGGCTGCGGCTGCCCTTCGACTCGCCCGAGGCGCTCGCGCTGTCCACCCGCATCGCCGAGGAGATCGCGCTCGCGGCGTACGGGGAGTCGGCCGACCTCGCCGCGGCCTACGGCCCGCACCCGTCCTACGACCAGACCCGCGCCGCCCGCGGCGTCCTGCACCCGGACCACTGGCCGGACGCCGACCGGACGCACGCCGACGAGTGGGAGGCGCTGCGGGCCCGGATCGCCGCGGTCGGGCTGCGCAACTCACTGCTGGTGGCGATCGCGCCGACCGCGACCATCGCCTCCATCGCCGGCTGCTACGAGTGCATCGAGCCGCAGGTGTCCAACATCTTCAAGCGCGAGACCCTGTCAGGGGAGTTCCTGCAGATCAACACCTACCTGGTGGCGGATCTCAAGGCGCGTGGGCTGTGGACACCGCGGGTCCGTGACGCGATCAAGCGCGCCGACGGATCGGTGCAGGACATCAACGAGCTTCCCGGCGAACTGCGGCACCTGTACCGCACCGCCTGGGAGCTTCCGCAGAAGGCGCTGATCGACCTGGCCGCGGCGCGGACGCCCTACATCGACCAGTCCCAGTCGCTGAACCTGTTCATGGCCACTCCCACGATCGGGAAGCTGTCGTCGATGTACGCCTACGCGTGGCGGTCCGGCCTGAAGACCACGTACTACCTGCGGTCGCGCCCGGCCACCCGGATCGCGCAGACGACCGTCGCCCCCGCCCAGGAGGTGGAGGCGCTCATGTGCTCCCTGGAGAACCCCGAGACCTGCGAGGCATGCCAATGAGTCTGCTCGACCCCGGTATGGATCTGACCCTGCGGCCGATGCGCTACCCGGCCTTCTACGACCGGTTCCGCGCCGCGATCCGCAACACCTGGACCGTCGAAGAGGTCGACCTGCACTCCGACCTCGCCGACCTGGCCCGGCTCACGCCCGAGGAACTGCACCTGGTCAACCGGCTGGTCGCGTTCTTCGCCACCGGTGACACGATCGTGGCCAACAACCTGGTGCTCAACCTCTACACGCACCTGAACGCGCCCGAGGCCCGCCTGTACCTGTCACGGCAACTGTTCGAAGAGGCCGTGCACGTGCAGTTCTACCTGACCCTGCTCGACACCTACCTCCCCGACCACGACGAGCGGGCCAAGGCGTTCGCCGCCGTGGAGAACATTCCCTCGATCCGCGACAAGGCGGAGTTCTGCTTCCGCTGGATCGACTCCCTCGGCGCGATGGACCGGCTCCGCGGCCGGGAGGACCGGCGGGCGTTCCTGCTCAACCTCATCTGCTTCGCCGCGTGCATCGAGGGGCTGTTCTTCTACGGCGCCTTCGCCTACGTGTACTGGCTGCGCGACCGCGGCCTGCTCAACGGCCTCGCCTCGGGCACGAACTGGGTGTTCCGCGACGAGTCGATGCACATGGAGTTCGCCTTCAGCGTCGTGGACACCGTACGCGCCGAGGAGCCCGACCTGTTCGACGATGAGCTGACCGGGCAGGTGACGAGGATGCTGGAGGAGGCCGTCGCCGCCGAACTGGCCTTCGCCCATGACCTGTGCGGCGACGGCCTGTCCGGCATGACCGCCACCGACATGCGCGCCTACCTGGAGAACGTCGCCGACCAGCGCCTCGCCCGCCTCGGCATGCCGATCCGGTACGGCACCGCCAACCCGTTCGCGTTCATGGAGTTGCAGGACGTTCAGGAGCTGTCCAACTTCTTCGAACGCCGGGTGTCGGCCTACCAGGTCGCCGTCGAAGGGACGGTCAGCCTCGACGAGGAGTTCTGACCGCACCGGCACGGCGCGGCCGGGGTCAGGGGGTGAGCAGGCCCCATCGGGCGGACCACGCCACGCACAGGATGCCGGCGGCCATCAGGATGATGAGTCGTATCCGGTGCGCGCCGAGGATCGCGTCTCGGCCGCGGGCGACGGCGGTGCCGGTCGCGACGGTCAGCACCGCGGTGGCCAGCGCGAGCACCTGGAGGACGAGCCACGGCACGGCACGGCCGAGCGCGGCCGGCGCCGCGGTCTGCGCGGAGGTCAGGTACACCGAGAGCACGAACAGCACCGTGCCGAGCACCGTGAGGAGACCACAGGCGGCGAGCCATCGGGACAGCCGGCGGACCGTCCGCGGCAGCGCGCGGCGGCGGAGGGCGAGACCGGCGATCAGGCATCCGAGGAAGGTCAGTGTGATGGCCGCGAGCACGATGGCCTGAACCAGGGCGTTGTCATCCCAGTGGCCGCCGGCCGCTCGGCTGGACGCCGCCTGTACCGGTGGTCGCTGCGCGCTGGACGCCGGTGGGTGTCCGGCGGCGACCTGGCGTACCCAGGTGGCCATCGTCGCGGTGTAGCCCGGTGCGAGTGCGCCCAGTCGGTGGCCCTGGATCGACGGGCCGCCGATGCGGTCGAAGCCGTCGCCGGTCTGCCGCCCGTCGTGCGCGGCGCCGGCCAGGAACCCGATGGTGACGGACCGGTCGGCGGCCAGGGCGCGGCGCAGGATGCCGGCGCTCTCGGCGGGTGGCACTTCGATGTCGTGCTCGCCCCACAGGGCCAGCACCGGCATCCGCAGTCGGGCGAGGACCGGCAGCGGGTCGTACGACGCCTCGGGGAACAGGCCCGCACCCGCGACGAGCCGGGCCGCCGGTCCGGTGACCGCGCCGTCCAGCGAGCCGGTGACTCCGTTGTGCCGTGCCATGTTGGCCAGGTACCAGGTCTGCGTGCGCAGCGGGGTCAGGCCGGAGGCCCCGAGGGTCACCAGGAACGCGACGTGCCCGCTGCGTACGGCGGCGAGCGGCGCGACCCAGCCGCCCTCGCTGAATCCCCACAGCCCCACGCGCGCCGGGTCGATGCCCGGCACGGCGCGCAGCGCGGCGACGCCCGCGGCCGCGTCGTCGGCGAGGAGCCCATAGTCGCGGTGGACCTTGGAGTAGCCGACGGTGCGCTTGTCGTAGATCAGGGCCGCGATGCCCGCGCGCGCGAACGCCTCCGCCTCCGGCCGTATGAACGAGAACAGCACGGTGTGCTCTCCTTTGTGTGGAGGGTCGTACGGGTCAGTCGTGGACTCCGGCGGCCTCCATGGGGCGTGCGCGGAGCCGGAGTCCCGCGGGCGCCACGGAGGCGAGGACGGCGAGCAGAGCGCTGCCGGCGACGATCAGGCCCATCGTCGACCAGGGCACGGCGATGACGGGAGTCCCGACCAGCCTGCCCAGGGCGGCGCCCACCACGGCGAGGAGGAGCGCGGAGGCCACGGCGGCGAGCACCCCCCCGACGGCCGTCAACAGCAGGGCCTCGCCCGCCGCCATCGCCAGGATCTGGCGGCGGGTCGCTCCGGTCAGGCGCAACAGGGCGAATTCACGGCCCCGTCCCGCGACGGACGTCAGGAAGGTGTTGGCGATCGCGAGGGCGCTGTAGGCGATCGCGACGCCGAGGAGCACGACGAGGCCGAGTTCGGTCTGGCGGCCTTGCCGGTCGCGCGCCACGGCCGTCCACCGCCCGGTCGGCACGGCCTGTGCGCCCACGCCGTGGGTCGCGGTGCGCAACGCCGCCAGGGCCGCGGGCCGATCGGCTCCCGGCCGTATCCGCACGTAGATCCGTTCCGGCAGCGAGCGTCCGGCGTTCCGCGAATCGATCACCAGGCCATCGCCCAGACCGGCGTCGACCACCGCCGTGACGCGGAGGGCGACCGGGGTACCGTCGGCCAGCCAGACGGGCATCGTGTCGCCGACGTGCCGGTGCCAGGAGCGGTCGACGGCGATGGTCCGGGTGTTCAGGCCGGCGAGCGATCCCTCGACCACCGGCAGGTCGAGAACGGTGGTCTCATCGACCGCCTGGGCCGCGTACGGGACCGGCATCGGGGCCTCCAGATGGAGGGCGGTGAGCGCGGGTTCGTGGGCGAACAGCGTCGTGCTCGTCACCGTCGTGGCCTCGATCCCGGGAACGGCCCGGATCCGGTCGATGACCGTCCGGTTCAGCTGGGCGCCTCCGACGGGCAGGACGACGTAGTCCGCCCGAGCGGCCTGCCGCCGCAGATCGTGGTCCGTGGCGGAGTCGACGGCGCCGCTCGCTCCCAGGACGGAGCAGGCCAGCCCGACGGTGATCAGCACAGGGGCGACGGCGGCCGACGCGCGGCGTACCGCGGTCAGCGAGTTCTCCCGGACCAGGAGCCCGCCCGCTCCGTACGTGAACGGCCGACTCAGGATCCGGATCAGGGGCGGGAGCAGCACGGGAGTGAGCAGGCCGGTCGCCGCGATCAGCAGCAGGGCGAGCTGGACGACGGTCTTCAGGTCCGTGGCCCCGGCCGGGTAGGCGACCACGATCGCGGCGAGCATCACCAGCCCGCCGGCCAGGGCGATCCAGCCGAGCAGCGTCCGAACCCGGGTGATCGCCCGGCGGTCGACGGCGGCCTCTCGCAGCGCTTCGACGGGACGGATCCGGCCGGCCCGCGCCGCCGCGACCGCCACCGACAGGACCGCGATGGCGACGCCGACCAGGAAGGCGACGGCGAGGGCCAGGACCGACCCGGCGGACAGGCCGACGCCGAACCAGGAGGGCGCCATGCCCCGCGCGGTCATCCAGCCGGCCAGCACCGGGCCGCCCCACAGCCCCAGCCCGCAGCCGGCCGCGGCGCCGATCGCGCCGACGAGCGTGGCCTCCAGGCACACCATCCTCATCACCTGACCCGGCGTCGCGCCGGTCGTGCGCAGCAGCGCCAGCTCGCGACGCCGCTGGGTGATGGTCAGACCGAACGCCGACGCGGTCACGTAGAGGGAGACGAAGCCGGCGACCAGCGCCATCACGGCGAGGAACGACTGGAGGGCGTCCAGGTCCGTCGCGTCCTGGGCCGCGCCGGGGTCGGCGAGGTGCCGGGCGTCGCCCGTCAGCACCTGCGTCCCGGGTACCGGGCTCACCCGCCCGCGCGGCACGAGCGCGTCCACCTCCGGCGAGATCCGGGCGGCCTCCGCGTCGGCGAAGAAGACCGCGTGCTCGAACGGCACGCTCGCGGTGACGCCGGTCACCTGGTACTCGCGGGTCTCCCGCGCGGTGCGGACGGCCACCCGGCCCCCGATCAGGCTCCGCGCGCCCCCGCCGACGACGATCTCGTCCGGGCGGCCGGGCGCGCGGCCCGCCACGAGCCGGTACGGCGTGAAGGCGGCGGCCGACCACGCGTGCCCGACCTGATCGGCGGGGCCGCCCTCCACCTGGGCGTGGAACGTCCGGTCCAGGACGGCCCCCGGGAACCGGGCGACCACGGCCGCCGGGAGCGCCGGCTGCTCGGCCAGCGGGACGACGTCCGTCCCGTACCTGTCACGGACGCGCTTGGCCGGCTCGGCCCGGACGACCGCCGGGACGTCGGCGAAGCGCTGCGGGCTCCGGTGCGGGCCGGTGGCCGCGGCGGCCAGCACCAGGCCCATCGTGGCGATGATCGAGACGCCCAGGGCGAGCGCGACGAAGGCGCCGGCGAACGCCGTCCACCGGGCCTTCAGCGTGGCGAGGGCGATGCTCAGCATCGCACGGCCCTCAGCCGGGTCATCCGGGTGGCGACGGCACCGGCCGTGGGACGGTCCATCCGGTCGGCCACCCGGCCGTCGGCGAGGAACACGACCCCGTCGGCGTACGCGGCGGCGACCGGATCGTGCGTGACCATGACGATCGTCTGCCCGTTCTCGCCGGAGAGCCCGCGCAGCAGCGACAGCACCTCGGCGGAGGCGGCCGTGTCCAGCGCCCCCGTCGGCTCGTCGGCGAACAGCACATCCGGCCGGGTGACCAACGCGCGGGCGAGCGCCACCCGCTGCTGCTGGCCGCCTGACAGCTCGCTGGGACGGTGCCGCGCGCGGTCGGCCATGCCCACGGCCTCGAGCGCCGCGGCGATCGTGGTCCGCTCCGGTCGGCGGCCGGCCAGCCGCAGCGGCAGCCCGACGTTCTGTTCGGCCGTCAGCGACGACACCAGGTTGTACGCCTGGAAGACGAAGCCGATCCGGTCCCGGCGCAGGCGCGTCAGCGCCGTCTCACGCAGGCGCGTCACGTCGGTGCCGGCCAGGGTGACGGTGCCCGCGCTGGGGCGGTCGAGCCCGGCCGCGCACTGCAGCAGCGTCGACTTGCCCGACCCGGAGGGACCCATCACCGCGGTGAACGAGCCGGCGGGGAAGTCCACGCTCACCCCGTCCAGCGCGACGACGGCGCCGGGGCCACGGCCGTACGTCCTGCGCACCGCATGAAGCTGTACGTGACTCATGAAGATCATCGAACCGGGCCGGGCGGGGCCGGAGCACTGGTCCGAGATTGCCGATCCGGGGTATGGCCTGCATTACCCGGAAGGTCGGGCAGGCATGGTCGGCGGAGACCGGCCCCGCTCCTATGCTCGGCGCATGGTCTCGGTCCCCCCGTCGCGGACGGCCTGGCAGGCGATGTCGGAGCGACGTTTCCTGCTCTCCGGCTGGCCTTGGCGCGGGGCGGCGTACCTCGCCACCGCGGCCGTGCCGGGGAGCGTCGGGCTCACCGTCATCGGCGCGTTGATCACCGTCGGGGGCGTGTTGTCCACCGTGCTGATCGGCATCCCGATGCTGTTGGCGGCCGGGCTCGCCGGGGTGCCGTTGGCGTCGGCCGAGCGGTGGCGGATGCGGTTGATCGACCCCGAACCCGCGCCCGACCCGCACCGCGTTCCGGACCGTCCCGGCCCGGTCGCCTGGCTCAGGACGCGCTTTCGCGAACCCGCGACCCGGCGTGAACTCGCCTACACCCTGCTGTTCGTCACCGTTCTGTGGCCCCTCGACCTGGGCGTGGCGGTGATCGGGATCTGCCTGCCGCTCGCGTTGCTGAGCGCGCCGATCCCCGTGTTCGTCGCCGGCGGGCACCGTGAACTCTGGCCGGGGGCGACCATCTCCACGGCCGCGCAGGCGCTGGCGGCGGTCCCGGCGGGCCTCGTGCTGCTCGTCGTGGCGGCCTACCTGCTCACCGGCTTCGCCGCCGCGCGGGCGTGGCTGGCCCGGGCCCTGCTGGCGCCCCGTGAGGACGAACTGATCCACAAGCTGGCCGAGGTCACCCGGTCGAGGGAACGATTGGTCCGGGCGTTCGAGGCCGAGCGCCGCAGGATCGAACGCGACCTCCACGACGGGGCCCAGCAACGTCTCGTCGCCCTGTCGATGAGCCTGGGCCTGGCGCGCCTCGACCTGCCGCCGGGGCCCGCCGCCGACCAGGTCGCCCACGCCCAGGAACAGGCCGCGCAGGCCCTGACCGAGCTGCGCGAACTCATCCATGGGATCCATCCACAGATCCTCACCGACCGCGGCCTCCCGCCCGCGGCGCTCGACGTCGCGAGCCGTTCACCGGTCCCCGTGGAGGTCGCGCTCGCGCTGCCCGGCAGGCTGCCGCGGACCATTGAGACCACCGCCTACTTCGCCGTCTGCGAGGCCCTCGCGAACGTCGCCAAGCACAGCGGAGCGTCCCGCGCCTGGGTCACCGGCGGGCTCGTCGACGGCGTCCTCGTCATCGAGATCCGCGACAATGGTGTCGGCGGAGCCGACGCGGAGCGCGGCAGTGGCCTGACGGGCCTCACCGACCGCGTCACGCTCGTCGACGGCGCCGTCACCCTGTCCAGCCCGGCCGGAGGGCCGACCGTCGTGAAAGTGGAGCTTCCGTGCCCGCAGACCGGTCCCTAAGAGTGACCGTCGCCGAGGACAGCGTGTTGATGCGTGATGGGATCATCGCGGTGCTCGAGCGGTTCGGCCACGAGGTCATCGCGGCCGTGGGCACCGCCGAGGCGCTGATCTGCGCGGTGGAGCAGGATCCGCCCGACATCATCGTCACCGACGTGCGGATGCCCCCGGGCCTGTCCGACGAGGGGCTCCGCGCCGCCCTCGCCATCCGGGAGGCACACAAGCGGCTTCCGGTGCTGGTGCTCAGCCAGTACATCCAGCAGACCTACGCCGGCGAGCTGCTCGACTCCTCCGGCGGCACCGGCGTCGGCTACCTGCTGAAGGACCGGGTGGGCGAGGTGACGGAGTTCGTCGACGCCGTGCGTCGGGTGGCCGACGGCGGCACCGTGATCGATCCCGAGGTCGTCCGCCAGTTGCTTCGTCTCCGACGCGACCCCCTCGAACGCCTCAGCCCGCGCGAACGGGAGGTGCTCGCGCTGATGGCCGAGGGACGATCCAACGCCGCGATCGCCCGCACCCTCGTCGTGTCCCCGGCGGCGGTCGGCAAGCACATCAACAACATCCTCGCCAAGCTGGATCTGCCCCCCGCAGACGACGACCACCGCCGAGTGCTCGCCGTCCTGGCCTTCCTGCGAGCCTGAGGAGCCGCCCGCCGGCGGCCCGGCGCGCGGGGATCGCCAGGTCGGCGATGCCCTGCGGCCCCACGTGGTCGGGTTCGTCGGTCGCCGCGCGCCGCGGCTACCGGACGCGGTCGTCCTCCGCTTCGGGCTGCCACGCCATGCCGGGTACGACGAGCGGGCCGCCGGTGACCGGGTCCGGGACGACGACGGACGCCAGGCCGAAGACCTCCCGGACCAGGTCCGCGGTGACCACGTCACGTGGCGGGCCCTGGGCGATGACGCGGCCGGCCTTCATGGCGACGATGTGATCGGCGTAGCGGGCGGCCTGGTTGAGGTCGTGGAGGACGGCGACGACGGTGCGGCCCCGCTCATGGTTGAGCTGCCGGATCAGGTCCAGGACCTCCACCTGATGAGCGATGTCCAGATACGTCGTGGGCTCGTCGAGGAGAAGCAGGTCGGTGTCCTGGGCCAGGGCCATCGCGATCCACGCCCGCTGGCGCTGGCCGCCCGACAGCTCGTCCACCGGACGCTCGGCGAGGTCGGCGGTCGCGGTGCGTTCCAGCGCCTCCGCGGTGGCCCGCTCGTCGTCCTGCGACCACTGCCGCCACCACTTCTGGTGCGGTTGCCGGCCGCGTGCCACCAGGTCGGCGACGGTGATCCCGTCCGGGGGAGTGGGCGACTGAGGCAGGACGCCCACGGTCCGCGCGATCTGTTTGCGGGAGACGTGGGCGAGTTCGGCGCCGTCGAGCAGCACCGTCCCGCGGCGTGGCTTGAGGAGCCGGCCGAGGGCTCGCAGCAGGGTGGACTTGCCGCAGGCGTTGGGGCCGACGATGACGGTGACCTGCCCGTCGGGGATCTCCAGGTCCAGTCCGTCGACGACGACCCGGTCCTCGTACGCGAGGGTCAGGTCCTGCGCCGTGAGGCGGCTGGTGCCGGTCATGAGCCCTCCTTCGTCGGCGGAGTGACCAGAGGTGCTGTGCTCTCGCTTCGCTCACTCATTGGGCGGTGCCTCCGGAACGGCTGCGGGTACGGACGATGAGCCACATCAGGTACGGGGCGCCCACCACGGCGGTGAGGACGCCGACCGGCAGCTCGATCGGGGCGAACAGGCGGCGGGCCAGCAGATCCGCCACGACGACGACCAGGGCGCCGGCCAGCGCGGAGGACAGCAGGGGGATCTGGACCGTACGGGTGAGGCGGCGGGCGATCTGCGGTGCCAGCAGGGCGACGAAGTCGATGGGTCCGGCGGCGCCGGTCGCCATCGACGCCAGGACGACCCCGAGCACGGCCAGGCCGAGCCGGATCCGGTCCAGCGGTACGCCCAGGGCGGTGGCCGTGTCGTCGTCGAAGAGCGCGCTGCGCTGGGCGCGGGCCGCCCACAGCGCCGCCGGGAGGGCCACCAGCATGACGAGGGCGAGCGGCGCCGCGTGGTCGTACCCGCGCCCGTTGAGGGAGCCGGTCAGCCAGACCTTGGCCTGCTGCGCGACGAGGTAGTCGCCCTTGGTGAGGAACACCTGCGTGAGAGAGCCCAGCGCGACCGAGATGCCGATGCCGACCAGCACGAAGCGGGATGCGTGCAGTCCACGCCGCCACGCGAAGACGTACACCAGCAGCGTCGCCGCGAGGCCACCGCCGACGGAGATGTACGGCAGGGCGTCGTACGAGGCGACGCCGAAGCTCATCGCGGCGACCGTCGCCGCGCCCGCGCCGTGCGTCACGCCGATGACGTCGGGGCTGGCCAGCGGGTTGCGGGCGACGGTCTGGACCAGGGCGCCCGCCACGCCGAAGGCGGCCCCGGCGAGCAGGCCCACGACGAGGCGTGGCAGGCGCAGGGTCCCGACGACGAGTTCGTCGGGACTGGGCCGGCCGAGCAGGACCCGGCACACCTCCACCGGGGAGACGAAGGACTGGCCGACGCACAGGGAGGCGACCACGACCGCGGCCAGCAGCACGGCGAGCGCCACCACGACCACGAGGGCCCGGCGATGCACCAGGAGGCTGCCGCGTCCGAGCCGCAGCACGGAATGACCGGGCGGCCGTACGGTCATCGGGCGGCTCGACGCACGACTACCCGTGCTCATGCGCCCTCCTTCGTTCATGCCGCCACCACCGTCTTGCGGCGTACGAGCGCGATGAGGAACGGCACGCCGAGCAGCGCGGTCATGACGGCCACCGGGACCTCCGAGGGCGGGAAGATGATCCGGCCGAGCACGTCGGAGACGAGGAGCATCACGGGGCCGAGCAGCGCGGCCAGCGGGAGCACCCAGCGGTGCGCGCTGCCGACCAGGGCGCGCGCGATGTGGGGTACGGCCAGGCCGGTGAAGGCGATGGGCCCGACGGCGGCCACCGACGCCCCGGTGAGCACGGTCGCCCCGAGCGCGCCGAGCGCGCGCAGCAGGGCGACGTTGTGGCCCAGACCCATGGCGGCGTCGTCGCCGAGGGCCAGGGCGTCCAGCCCGCGGGACATCGCCGCGACCAGCACCAGACCGGCCAGCAGGAACGGCCATACCTGGCCGATGATCTCGCTGCCGCGTCCGCTGATCGAGCCGACCTGCCAGAAGCGGAACTCATCCAGGGCGCGGGCGTTGGTGGTGACGATCCCGGAGACGACGGAGGCGAGGAACGCGTTCATCGCGGCGCCGGCCAGGGCGAGCTTGACCGGCGAGGCGCCGCGGTACCCGCCGCTGGCGACGGCGTACACGCCGACCGCCGCCAGCGCCGCGCCCGCGAACGCGAACCAGACATAACCCACGAGCGTGTGCACGCCGAAGAAGGCGATCGCGCACACCACGCCGACCGACGCGCCCTGGCTGACGCCGAGGACGCCCGGTTCGGCGATCGGGTTGCGGGTCACGCCCTGCATCACGGTCCCGGCCAGCGCGAGCGCGACGCCGACCAGCACACCGATGACGGTGCGGGGCACCCGCAGCGACCGCACCACCTGCGCGTTGTCACTGGTCCCGCCGTGCAGCAGGGCCTGGAACACCTCTGCGGGGCCGATCTGCCGGCTGCCCACCGCCAGGCTCAGCAGCACGGCGACGAGCAGCGACAGGAAGGCCGCCAGCAGCCAGGCGGCACGGCGACGGGTCGATGGCGACACGCCGCGCTCACCCTCTCTTCCGGGGCCGGGCTCTCTTCCGGGGTCGGGCGGTCACGCCGTCAGGTACTTCTGCAGGTCGTCCAGGACCGCGTCGGCCGCGGTGACGCCCAGCCCGAGGTACCAGGTCTCGTCCGGCACGTCGTACGCGTGACCGTCCTTGACCGCCTTCAGGTTCTTCCACAGCGGGTTGCCCTGGGCCTTGCTCTTGTCGGTGGCCTTCGGGTCGCCGTACACGCCGGTGAAGATGTAGTCGGCGTCGGCCTTGTCGATGTTCTCGGCGCTGACCTCGGCCGCCAGGTCGTTGATGTCCTGGTTCTTCGGGCGCGGGATGCCGACGTCCTTGAGGATGGTGCCGATGAAGGAGGCGTTGGCGTACAGCCGGATGACGCCGTTGGGCAGGTAGCGCACCATCGACACGGTCGGCTTCTTCACGCCCAGTTTTTCCCCGAGGGCCTTGGCCTTCTTGTCGTACTCGGCGAGCTTCGCCTTCGCCTGCGCGGTCCGGTCGAGCGCGGCCGCGTTGAGGAGGTAGTTCTCCTTCCAGGTGAAGCCGGGGCGGATGGAGAAGACGGTGGGGGCGATCTTCGACAGCTCGTCGTAGGAGTCCGCGGCGCGGAGCTGGCTGCCCAGGATCAGGTCGGGCTTGAGCGCGGCGATCGCCTCGAGGTTGAGGCTGCTGATCGTGCCGACGTTCTTCGGCGTGCCCGCGTCGTTCTTCAGGTACGACGGCAGCTCCGGCGACCCCTCGGTCGGGGCCAGCCCGACCGGCTTGATCCCGAGCGAGACGACGTTGTCGAGCTCGCCGACGTCCAGCACGACGACCCGCTGGGGCTGCGCCTTGATGACAGTACGGCCCATCGCGTGCGTGATCGTCCGCGGCCACTGGCCCGGCTTGGCGTCCGTGCCCATCGCCGCGGTCTTCTCCGCGGCGCTCGCGAAGTCCTTCCCGCCCTTGGCGACCGACTGCTTGTTCTTGGTCTCGGCGCCGCCCTCCTTCCCGTTCCCGGTGGACCCACCGCCGCACGCCCCGAGGGACAGGACGGCGGCGATGGCGAGAGCGACGGCGGCCGTGCCGCGACGCCGAAGAGACACCCGAGGCTCCTTTTGCTGTGGATCAGCTAGCAGTTAGGTGAGCCTAACCTATGCCGGAACTGCGCAAATTGCGGCACCGGCAGTCGGGCCGATCCGACGGCTCAGCGGAGCGCAGGGCGACCGCCCGGAGGAGGGCGTCACGGCACGCCTGGACGGCGGGGTGCCGGCTGCGGCCGCTGCGTACGGCGGTGAAGAGGCGGCGTGCGCGCTGACCGTCGGGGAGGCGCCGCAGGGTGACGGTCGGTGCCTGTCCGATCCAGACGAGGTCGGGAAGGAAGGCGGCGGCGTGCCCCTGCTCGACGAGGCGAAGGTGGAGCAGGAGGTCGGTGGTCTCGAACCGTACGTCGGGTTCGAAACCGGCGTTGCGGCACAGGGTCATGGCCCAGTGCCGTGCGGCCGTGCCCTCGGGCTCCATCACCCAGGGGTGGTCCGCGAGCGAGCGCAGCGCGGCCATCGGGTCGTCGGCGTCCAGGTCGGCGGCGCCAGGGGCGTCGGCCGGTTCGGGCAGCGCGAGGTGCAGGGGGTCGTCGAGCAGGTCCTGCTCGTCGAGGCCGGCGGGCCGCGGGTTGGGGTTGCCGGGGTACTCCTCGGCGAGGACCAGGTCGAAGTCGCGGGCCTGCAGGGCGGGCAGGGCCTTCTCCGGTTCCAGGTGGGTGAGGTGGACGCGCAGGCGCGGGTGCAGGTCGCGCAGCAGGCCGAGCGCGGGCGGCACCAGGGCCAGGGCGGCCGTCTGGAACGAGGCGACGCGCAGGGTGCCGGTCAGCTCGGTGAGGGAGGCGGAGATCTCCGCCTCCGCGCGCTCCAGGCGTGCGAGAACGGCCTCGGTGTGGGCGACGAGGATCTCGGCCTGCTCGGTCAGCCGCACCCGCCGCCCGACCGGTTCCAGCAGCCGGACGCCGACCTCGGCCTCCAACTGCGAGAGCTGCTGGGAGACCGAGGAGGGAGCGTAGGACAGGGCCGCGGCGACGGCCGCCAGCGTGCCGCGGTGCTTGAGCTCGCGCAGCAGGCGCAGTCGGTGCAGGTCGAACACTGGCGGATCGCCTTCCCCACCGGCACGGAGCGGCTCTCGAACGGTCGGTTTCTCCGATGAATATACGTCGAAAACATTCGCTGGACCGATCGGAGGAGGACACCGCACTCTGGACGAGTGCCTGAGAACCTGTCCTCCCGCCCCGCGTCGCCGTGGTTCGCGCCGCCCGGCGCCCGTACCTGGAGATGCGCGCCCGCGCCCGTCGAGGTGCGGACCTTCCACGCCGCACTGCCCGACTACGCGCCCACACCGCTGACCGAACTCCCGCCGCTGGCCGCGGAGCTGGGGGTCGGCCGGGTCTTCGTCAAGGACGAGTCGTGCCGGCTGGGACTGCCCGCGTTCAAGGCGCTCGGTGCGTCCTGGGCGGTCCACCGCGCGCTGTCCGCCCGGGCCGTGAGCGGCGGAGAACCGGGCCCGGTCACCCTGGTGACCGCCACCGACGGCAACCACGGCCGGGCGGTGGCCCGCATGGCGCGCCTGCTCGGGCAGCACGCCCACGTCTTCGTTCCGCAGGGCGTGCACCCGCGGGCCGTGGCGGCCATCGTCGCCGAGCAGGCGCGGGTCACCGAGATCGCGGGGTCCTACGACGAGGCCGTACGCCGGGCGGCCGAGGCGGCCGCCACGCCGGACGCGGTCCTGGTCCAGGACACCGCCTGGCCGGGCTACGAGCGGATCCCGGGCTGGATCGTCGAGGGCTACTCCACCCTCTGCGCCGAGGTCGACGAGCAGTTGACGGCCGCGGGAGTCACCGAGGGACCCGACCTCGTGGCCGTACCGGTGGGCGTGGGGTCACTGGCCCAGGCCGTCGTCACGCACTACCGCAGCCGCCCGTCCGGGCGGGCTCCGGCGCTGTTGTCGGTGGAACCGGAGGCCGCGGCCTGCGTCCTCGAAAGCCTCACGCGGGGCGAACCCGTCGGCGTCACGACCGGTGAGACCGTCATGGCCGGGCTGAACTGCGGCACCCCGTCCAGCACCGCCTGGCCCTTCCTGCACGGCGGGCTGGACGCCGCCGTCGCCATCCCCGACGCCGACAGCACCCGGGCGGTCGCCGACCTCGGCGCTCTCGGCGTCTCCTCGGGCCCCTGCGGGGCCGCGGCGCTCGCCGGTCTCCGCGCGGTGCTCACCGGCGCGGGCGCCGAAGAACGCCGGACGGCGCTGGGGCTCGGGGCGACCTCGGTGGTCGTCCTGCTGAGCACCGAGGGTCCGGCCGCCAACCCAGGAGATCGATCATGACGAACCCCACGATCACCGTCGACGGCGACCGCCTGTGGCGGTCCCTGATGGAGCTCGCCGAGATCGGCGCGTACGACGACGAGCGCACCGGTCTGCGCGGCGTCGACCGTCTCGCCCTCACCGACGCCGACGCGGCCGCCCGCCGCCGGGTCATCGCGTGGATGGAACAGGCCGGCCTGGCCGTCCGCGTGGACCGGATGGGCAACATCTACGGCCGCCGCGAGGGCACCGACCCGACCGCGGCCCCGGTCCTGACCGGCTCGCACATCGACAGCGTCGCCACCGCCGGCGCCTTCGACGGCTGCCTCGGCGTCCTGGGCGGCATCGAGGTCGTCCGCACCCTCAATGACCGCGGCATCACCACCCGCCGCCCGATCGAGGTGGGCGTCTTCACCGAGGAGGAGGGCGTCCGCTTCGGCACCGACATGCTCGGCAGCGCCGTCGCCGCCGGCCGCCTCACCCTGGAGTACGCCCACGGCCTGACCGACCGCGACGGCCGCACCCTCGGCGGCGAGCTCGCCCGCACCGGCTTCGACGGCCCCGCCGACGTCCGCCTCGCCCCGCCGCACGCCTACGTCGAATGCCACATCGAACAGGGCCCCGTCCTGGCCGAGAACGGGGTCGAGGTCGGCGTCGTCACCGGCGTGCAGGGCATCTCCTGGCAGGAGATCACCATCCACGGCCGCGCCGCCCACGCCGGCACGACCCCCACCCACCTGCGCGCCGACGCCGGGCTCGCGGCCGCGCGGCTCATCGTCCACCTGCGGGCCATGGTCGACTCCGGCGCGTACGGCGACCTGCGCGCCACCGTCGGCCACCTCACCGTGCACCCGGACCTGACCAACATCGTCCCGGCCCGCGCCGAACTGACCGTCGACCTGCGCAACCCCGACGACGTCCAGATGGCCCGCGCCGAGAAGGCCCTCGCGGCGTTCCTGTGCGACTTGGAGGACGGCCGGCCGGGGCTCTCGTCGACCACCCGGCGGATGGCCGAGACCGGCTACGTCCCCTTCGACGAAGGGGTGCAGAAGGTCATCGCGCAGGCCGCCGACGACCACGGCCTGGCGCACGTCTCGCTGCTCTCCGGCGCCGGCCACGACGCCCAGGAGATCGCCGCGCTCTGCCCCACTGCCATGATCTTCGTACGAGGCGAGTACGACGGCATCAGCCACAACCCCCGCGAATACTCCACCCCCGAGGCGTGCGCCCACGGCGTCGACGTCCTGGCCACCACCCTCCTGCGCCTCGCCGACCAGGACTGACCGCGACACGTCTCCCACACCGCGCCGCCCCTGTCTCCCGGGGCGGCCGCAGAACTCCGGAAGGTCCCCATGCTCCCCGAGACGCCCTCGACCGCCGCGGCTCCCGATCCCCTGGACCCCGGCCGCCTGCTGGCCCGGCTGATCGCCATCGACTCCGTCAACCCGGACCTCGTGGCCGGTGGGGCCGGCGAGAGCGTCATCGCCGACTTCTGCGGCGAATGGCTGGTCGCCCGCGGCTTCGAGGTGCACCGCCTGGAGAAGCGTCCCGGCCGGCCTTCGCTCGTCGCGATCGCCCGCGGTACCGGCGGCGGCCGGTCCCTCATGCTCAACGGCCACCTCGACACGGTCGGCCTGGCCGGCTACGACGGCGACCCGCTCGACCCGCAGGTCCGCGACGGGAAGATGTTCGGCCGCGGGGCCTTCGACATGAAGGGCGGTATCGCGGCCATGATGGTGGCCGCCGCCCGCGCCACCGCCGGCGCCCCGCTGCGGGGCGACGTCATCCTCGCCTGCGTCGCCGACGAGGAGCACGGCAGCTTCGGCACCGAGGAGGTGCTGGAGTCCTTCACCGCCGACGGGGCGATCGTCGCCGAGCCGAGCCATCTGGAGGTCACCCTCGCCCACAAGGGCTTCGCCTGGTTCGACGTGGAGATCGAGGGCCGAGCGGCCCATGGGTCGCGGCCCGAGCTCGGCATCGACGCCATCGCCAAGGCCGGGCACTTCCTGGTCGCGCTGGAGGAGCTGGGACGGTACCTCGCGCTGCGCCCGGCACACCCCCTCCTGGGCACCGGCACCGTGCACGCCTCGGTCATCCACGGCGGCCAGGAGCCCTCCACCTACCCGGCGCGCTGCCACGTCACGCTCGAGCGCCGCACCGTACCCGGTGAGAGCGCCGACGGTGTCGAGCGGGAGCTGACCGCGGTGCTCGAGCGCCTCGCCGGCACGGTCCCCGACTTCTACTACCGGCTGACCCGCGGCCTGCACCGCGAGCCCTTCGAGGCCGATCCGGAGGCATTCGTCGTCCGCACCCTGACCCGGCACGCGCACGAGGTCCTCGGGCGCCCGCCCGTGGTGCGCGCCGAGCCCTTCTGGACCGACTGCGCCCTCCTGGACCGCGCGGGCATCCCCTGCCTGCTCTTCGGCGTCGACGGTGCGGGCGCCCACGCGGCGACCGAGTACGTCGATCTCGCCTCGCTGGACCGCCTCACCGACATCCTCACCGGCACCATCGCGGACTTCTGTGCCTGAGCCTCGCGGCGCGCATTCCGACGGGGAGCGGAAGTGACGGAGAACGCTTCGGAGGGCGGCTCAGAAACGTCGAGGGGCCCCGGAACCGATATGCCGGAAATGGCGTCCTAGCTCTGCTTTGCAGCGACAGGGCAACCGTTACGATCTTCCGGACATTGACGCATCTGGGGAGTGGGTCACCGTGCAACCCCCGCAGCCGCCGTACGGCGGTCAGCCGCCCGCGTACGGGCCTCCGCCCGGTCCGCCGATGCCGCCTGGGCCCCCGGGATGGGGGCCGCCGCCCCCGCGACGGCCGAACAACAACGGCGTGGCGGTCGTCATCGTCCTCGTCGCCGTCTTCGTGTTGGTGATCGGCGGCGGCGCGATCCTGTGGCTGGGATTCCACGTCGGCGACTCGGCGCGCAAGCACGCGGTCGCGGTGCCCACGCTGCCGGACCTCCCGACGCCGCCCACCTACAGCCCGCCGCCGCTGCCCAGTTACTCGCCGTCCTTCCCGTCCGGCCCCGACTCTCCGACCGACACCTACTCACCGCCGCCGCAGTACTACGGCGCCATCGCCGTGGCGAGCGACGGCAGCGTCGGCAAGTCGTGGGACTACAGCTCCGCGGCCGCCGCCGAGAAGCGAGCGTTGAACGAGTGCCCCCGCTCCCACTGCAAGGTGCTCGTGGGTTTCATGAACAGCTGCGGCGCCGTCGCGTACAACCCCCGTACCAACAAGTACTGGGGCGGTCGCGGCGCCACGAAGACCGCGGCCGAGAAGGACGCCATCTCCAACGCGGGCGGCGGCCACTGGATCACCTGGGTGTGCACCACCCGGTAAGGAGGCGGGCCGAGCCCGCATCCCCATGCGTTCCGACGACAGCCGACGTTGCCCTGCCAGCCGCTGACGTCCAGGCCGGGGATCCCCTCCGGAGCGGCCGCCGAGTCCACGCGCCATGAACAAGAATCATTTGTTCTCTTGAATCGTTCTGGTTAGTGGACTAGGTTGGGCGCCATGACGCCATCCCAGTCCCCGACCACCGCCGAGGAGCTGCGCGGTGTCGGCCTGCGGGTGACGGCCGCCCGCGTCGCGCTGCTCGAGACCGTACGGACCGGTGACCACCTCGGCGTCGAGGCGATCGCCTCCGGGGTGCGCGACCGCGTCGGCCACGTCTCCGTGCAGGCCGTGTACGAGGCCCTCCACGCGCTCACCGCCGCGGGCCTCATCCGCCGCATCGAGCCGGCCGGCAGCCCGGCCCGGTTCGAGGGACGCGTCGGGGACAACCACCACCACGTCGTGTGCCGGTCGTGCGGTGCCGTCGCCGACGTCGACTGCGCGATCGGCGAGGCACCGTGCCTGACCGCGTCCGACGACCAGGGCTTCTCGATCGACGAGGCCGAGGTCATCTACTGGGGCCTGTGCCCCGCCTGCTCCACCGCCCGCAATTCCTGAACACCGTGATCCGCCTGAGACCGGAAGGATTGCCATGCCTGAGAACGATGACGCGATCGTGAGAGACGCCAAGACGGAGGGTGAAGGCGGCTGTCCGGTCGCGCACGGCCGTACCCGCGCCCCGCACCCGACCCAGGGCGGCGGCAACCGCGGCTGGTGGCCGGAGCGACTCAACCTGAAGCTGCTCGTCAAGAACCCGCCGATGGCCAACCCCTTGGGCCAGGAGTTCAACTACGCCGAGGCGTTCCAGAGCCTCGACCTCGCCGCGGTGAAGCAGGACATCGCGCGGGTGCTCACGGACTCGCAAGACTGGTGGCCGGCCGACTTCGGGAACTACGGACCGCTGATCATCCGCATGGCGTGGCACAGCGCGGGCACCTACCGCGTCAGTGACGGCCGGGGTGGTGCCGGGGCGGGCCAGCAGCGCTTCGCGCCCCTCAACAGCTGGCCGGACAACGCGAGCCTCGACAAGGCCCGCCGCGTGCTGTGGCCCGTCAAGCAGAAGTACGGCCAGAAGATCTCGTGGGCCGACCTGATGATCCTGGCCGGTAACGTCGCCCTGGAGACGATGGGCCTGAAGACGTTCGGCTTCGGCGGTGGCCGCGAGGACGCCTGGGAGGCCGACGAGGACGTCTTCTGGGGTCCCGAGACCGCCTGGTTGGACGACGAGCGCTACAGCGGTGAGCGTGACCTGGAGAAGCCCCTGGCCGCGGTGCAGATGGGCCTCATCTACGTCAACCCCGAGGGCCCGAACGGCAACCCGGACCCGGTCGCCGCGGCGCGCGACATCCGCGAGACGTTCGGCCGCATGGGGATGAACGACGAGGAGACCGTCGCCCTGATCGCCGGTGGCCACACCTTCGGCAAGACCCACGGCGCGGCCCCGGCCGACGCCATCGGACCCGAGCCCGAGGGCGCCCCGCTGGAGGACCAGGGTCTGGGCTGGAAGAACTCCTACGGCACCGGCAAGGGCCGGGACTCTCACACGAGCGGTCTCGAGGTCACCTGGACGCCCACCCCGACCACGTGGGACAACACCTTCTTCGAGCTGCTCTTCGGTTACGAGTGGGAGCTGACCGAGAGCCCGTCCGGGGCGAACCAGTGGCGGCCGAAGGACGGTGCCGGGGCGGGCACCGTGCCCGACCCCGAGGACGGCTCGCTGACGCGCGCGCCGGGGATGCTCACGACCGACCTCTCGCTGCGCTTCGACCCGATCTACGAGCCGATCTCGCGGCGCTTCCTGGAGAACCCCGACGAGTTCGCGGACGCGTTCGCCCGCGCCTGGTTCAAGCTGACCCACCGCGACATGGGCCCGAAGCCGCGCTACCTCGGCCCGGAGGTGCCGGCCGAGACGCTGATCTGGCAGGACCCGATCCCGCCGGTCGACCACGAGCTGGTCGACGCCGAGGACATCGCCGCGCTCAAGGCCCGGCTCCTGGACTCCGGCCTGTCGATCTCCCAGCTGGTCACCACCGCGTGGGCGTCGGCCGCGTCGTTCCGCGGCACCGACAAGCGCGGCGGCGCCAACGGCGCGCGCATCCGGCTGGAGCCGCAGAAGAACTGGGAGGTCAACAACCCCAACGAGCTGACGACCGTGCTGCGCACCCTGGAGCAGGTTCAGGAGGCGTTCAACGCCGAGCAGACCGGTGGTAAGCGGATCTCCCTGGCCGACCTGATCGTGCTCGGCGGGTGCGCGGCCGTCGAGAAGGCCGCGAAGGACGCCGGCCACGACATCGTGGTGCCCTTCACTCCGGGACGCACCGACGCGTCGCAGGAGCAGACCGACGTCGAGTCGTTCGAGGTGATGGAGCCGTCGCACGACGGGTTCCGCAACTACCTCATGAAGGGCAACATGCTGCCGGGCGAGTTCCTCCTGATCGACCGGGCGAACCTGCTCACGCTGAGCGCGCCCGAGATGACGGTCCTCGTCGGTGGTCTGCGCGTGCTGGGCGCCAACCACCAGCAGTCCTCCCTGGGCGTCTTGACCGACCGTCCCGGGACGCTGACCAACGACTTCTTCGTGAACCTGCTCGACATGGGCACGGTGTGGAAGCCGGTGTCCGAAGAGTCCGAGACCTTCGAGGGGCGCGATGCCTCGGACAACGTCAAGTGGACCGCCAGCCGCGTCGACCTGGTCTTCGGCGCCAACTCCGAGCTGCGCGCGGTCGCCGAGGTCTACGCGAGCGACGACGCGAAGGAGAAGTTCGTGACGGACTTCGTCGCGGCCTGGAACAAGGTCATGAACCTCGACCGGTTCGACCTCGTCTGACTCGTCTGACTCGTCTGACCGGCCGACGGGTTCTGGCCGTCCGGTGACCGGGGTCCTGTGGACCTCCGGTCACCGGACGGTGTCCGCGGCTCGTACGGTCACGAACTCTCTCGGCCGCCGTGGCGGCGGACCAGGTAGCCGTGGTTGAGGGCGGCCTTGACGCCGCCGACGATCGCGCCCTGCAGCGCGGCGGCGGCCAGGACCTCGACCCAGCCGCGCTCGACGTCCCCGGCGTCGGGCGCGTCGTCCTGGCCGGAGACGAGCTTCCAGGTCTGCTTGAACAGCGCTCCGGCGATCAGGCCGCCGGCGAGGCCGAGGACCGCGGAGACCGGACGGGAGATCGAGTCGGACCTGCTCATGACCGGCTCCGGTGGTCCCTCGTGCTCACGTTGCCCGCACCTCTTCCCGTTCGGGGGTTCCGTTTACCGCTTCGGTGCGGCGGATACCCGGTGAACGCGCGGGCTAACGCGACGCCTCGGATCAGTCCCCGAGATCCCACAGGAGACGGTAGTACCGCATCCGGTCCGGGTCGGGACGGACGCCGTAGGCGTCGAGGAGGAGGTCCTCCCATCCGGGGCCGTAGTTCCACTCGGTGCTCCAGGCGGCGATGGCGAGGTCGGCCCATCGGTCGGCGACGCCGAGCCGACCGAGGTCGACGTGGGCCGACCAGCGGCCGTCCTCGCCGATGAGGGTGTTGGGCGCGCAACTGTCGCCGTGGCAGACGACGAGCCGGTCGTGCGGCGGGATCTCCGCGAGGACCGCGAGCGCCCGGTCGACGCCCAGGGGGCGGTGCGCCGGGTCCCAGCGCGTCGCGTCGACGCGGCCCTGAGCGGCGCGCCGGCGGGCGTCGGCGAGCCGGTCTTCGGCCGCCCAGGAGAACGGGCAGTCCGCGACGGGGAGCGCGTCGTGGAGGGCGCGCAGCCCTTCGCCGACGGCCGTCACCGCCGTTCGCGGTTCGGCCTTCCACCGGTCGGCGACGGCGCTCTGACCGCGCAGGGCGGCGGTGACGAGCCAGGAGCCCTCATCGTCGGCGCCCTGGTCCAGCACCCGCGGCACCGGGGTGAACGCCACCGCCCAGGACAGCCGTACGGCCTCCTCGGCGAGGTCGAGTCCGCTGCCCGGCGGAGCCCATTTGACGAAACACCGGTCCGGGTCCGCGCCGACCTCGAACGTCAGCCCGCCCAGCTCGTTCTCCCACACCGCACGCACCGGCCGGCCCGCCGCCAGGGCCGCCACGTACGCGGGAACCGTCACATCCGATCGCGGGGGTCCGGCAACCATCGCCCAATCCTGTCACGAGACGGGCCCTGCGGTCTCTTGACGCGAATCGTGTCCCCTGGGCTATATTCGGGCTAATTCTTAGGAAACCTTCCTTATCTTTGAGGCCGACCAGGCCTCGATCGCGACGACGGCAGGAAGGAGGAGGTCCGACCCCTTACTTCGCGTCTTAGTTGAAGCATTGACCTTCCTGAGAGGACCCCCGCCATGAATCAGGAACGCTTCTCCCGTCTCCGGCTCCGGCTGCTGGCCGGCGCCGCCGCCCTCGCGCTGCCGCCGATCGTCGCCGCGGCCTCCCCCGCCTGGGCCGCGACCGGACAGATCACCGGGTACGGCGGCAAGTGCGTCGACATCGCCGCCGCCAACAGCGCCAACGGCACCCAGGTTCAGCTCTACGGCTGCAACGGCACCAGCGCGCAGCAGTGGACGGTCGGGACCGACGGCACCATCCGCGGCCTCGGCAAGTGCCTCGACGTCGCCGCCGCCAACAGCGCCAACGGCACCAAGGTGCAGCTCTACGACTGCAACGGAACCGCCGCCCAGTCGTGGACCGCGGCCGCCGACGGCAGCCTGCGCGCGCTCGGCAAGTGCCTGGACGCCACCGGCCCCAGTTCGGCGGACGGCACCCCGCTGCAGATCTGGGACTGCGCCGGCAGCGCCAATCAGAAGTGGACGCTGCCCGGCGGGACCGGTACCCCGCCGCCCGCCTCCGGGCGGATCCCCGGAGCCCCCTACCTCTACATGGGCTGGGGCAACCCGCCCAACCCGGCCACGGTCATGAGCGCCACCGGGGTCAAGTCCTTCACCATGGCGTTCGTCAACTCCAGCGGCGGATGCACCCCCGCCTGGGACGGCTCCAGGCCGCTCACCGGCGGCGTCGACGCGCAGGCGATCTCGGCGATCAAGGGCGCCGGCGGCAGCGTCGAGGTCTCCTTCGGCGGCTGGTCGGGCAACAAGCTCGGCCCGAACTGCGCGTCCTCCTCCGCGTACGCCGGTGCGGTGCAGCAGGTCATCAACGCGGTCGGCCCGGCCGTGGTCGACTTCGACATCGAGAACACCGACGAGTTCTCGAACTACACGGTGCAGGACCGGATCCTCGGCGGCCTGAAGATCGTCAAGCAGAACAACCCGAACGTCAAGATCGCCGTGACCTTCGGCACGACGACGAGCGGACCCAGCGGTGACGGCGTCCGGCTCATCAACCAGTCCAAGGCGCTGAACGTGCCGATCGACAGCTACACGATCATGCCGTTCGACTTCGGCGGCGGTTCGAACATGTACCAGAGCACCGTCAACGCGGCCGAAGGGCTGAAGACCGACCTGAAGAACGCGTGGGGCTGGACCGACGCCCAGGCGTACGCGCACATGGGGATCTCCGGCATGAACGGCCTGTCCGACCAGCAGGAGACCACCTCGACGGCAACCTGGACCCAGATCCGCGACTGGGCGGTGTCCAAGGGCCTGAACCGCCTGGCCTTCTGGGCGGTCAACCGCGACCACTCCTGCCCCGGCGGGGGAGTGCAGTCCACCTGCAGCGGCATCTCCCAGAACGACTGGGACTTCACCCGCATCACGGCCGGCTTCTGACCGAGGCCGCGCCACCGCTCCGGTCACCGTCGCCGTAACCCCTGGCGACGGCGACCGGGGCACTCCCCGTACGACGCCCGTGGCCAGGCTCGATCACCGATTGCGTTCGAGGGCCCCGGTCGCCACGGCGTTGGTGAGCACTCATCCGGCCACCGTCAACGCCCAGGATCAGCCAGATCCGTCAGCGCGTGCGGGCGACGGCCGTCCAGCCGGCCGTCAGCGGCTTCTCGGCGCGGGCGGGCCGCCACTCGCACAGGTGGACCACGCCGGGGTCGACGACGTCCATGCCGGCGAGGAGCGCGGTGACCTGGTCACGGGTCCGCGCGATGAAGGGGGCGTTCGCGCCGCGGTACGCGGTCGCCACGTCGAGGTTGCGCTCCTCCTCCACCGCGGCGTGGGAGAGGATGACGTGGCTGCCGGGCGCGAGGGCGTCCCGGTACCGCCGTACGAGACCGGCGGGGTCCTCCTCGTCGGGGACGAAGTGCAGCACGGCCACGAACAGCAGCCCGACCGGCCGGTCGAAGTCGATCAGCCGCCGGACGTGCGGGTCCTTCAGCACGGTCTCCGGATCGCGCAGGTCGGCGCGGACGGCGGCGGTACGCTCGGCGGAGGACAGCAGCGCCTGCGCGTGGGCCACCACGACCGGATCGTTGTCCACGTAGACGACGCGGGCGTCCGGGTGGGCGGCCTGCGCGATCTCGTGCACGTTGCCCTGCGTCGGCAGGCCCGAGCCGAGGTCGAGGAACTGGTCGACCCCGCTTTCCGCGACGTACCGGACGGCCCGCTGGAGGAACTCCCGGTTGGCGCGCGCCACCGCGGCGACGTTCGGGAGGACCTCGGTGACCTTGCCGGCGGCCTGGCGGTCGGCGCGGAAGTTGTTCTTGCCGCCGAGGAAGTAGTCGTACATCCGCGCGACGTTCGGCGTCCGGGGATCGACGTCGAGCCCGGCCGCCGCGTCCTCGACGGAATCGCTCATCCCGTCACGCCCCGGCCGCGCCCTCCACACCGATCACACCGACCCATGATCATGATCGTAGCCGGGGCCCGCCGCGCCGCCGCGCCGGATGCTCGGGAAAGGTCCCGCCCGTGGCGCGGATATGGGGCTTTTGTCGTCGTCCTGGGCTGCGGTCGCCGAGCATTCGGTACGCCGTGGGCGGCGGACCGGAGCCGTCCCGGTTGCCGGTTCGGCCGATGGAGGTGACCTCCAAACCGGCGCCAACCCCACGACCACACCGACCGGATTTGGCCGACGGCACCCGCACCATTCGGCTGGCGTGCTCAATCACTGGCGTTCACTGCTCTCTAGCCGCAGCGAACGCCAGTGGTAGCGCTTGAGGCCAGCCGCCCGGGCCCTTGCTTGCCGCCCACGACTCTCGGCGGGGCGCTGACCGAGGCAGTGCTCCCGCAACGACGAAGCCCCCGCCGAGGCGGGGGCTCGATGTCGGGAGGGTCAGGCTTGCTCGATCTCGTCGCGGGCGCTGGCCGCAACCTCGACGCAGTCAGAGTTTCCACCGCCGCTGTAGGTCGACTTACGGAAGTCGGTCACCTCATCGCCTCCATCGCGCGTTTGAGCATCTCTCGGGATGCCGATCGGGACAGGCACTCCGCCCCGATGTCGTCGAACCGTGTAACGAACCGGGCTACGCCCGTGCCATCGAGTACCAGTCTCCCGCCCTCTGCTGCCTCCGTATAGGCCACTTCGCCCTCTGGAGCACATGTCATGATTTTGAAGGCTCCCATCAGCCCGACGTGATACCCGGCAGAACGAGGGCGCACACGAAGAACGATGTTCGGCAGCTCTGAGACTTCGAGCAGGCGGGCGAGCTGCCTGCGCATGATGTCTGGCCCGCCGACTGGGCGATCTAGTACGCCCTCGTCGAGCAGAACATGAAGTCGTGGCGGGTCCTTTCGGGTCAGTAGACCTTGCCGGTCCATGCGTAGCTTGAGGTCCGCCTCCGTCTTCTCTGACGCCCCGCCCGCTTCGGCGACGATCGCGAGCCGCGCGTAGTCCTCGGTCTGGAGCAGTCCAGGGATGATCAGCGGTTCGAAGATGCGCAACATGCGGGCACGCGCTTCGTAGAACAGGTGCTCTTTGAACCAGTTCGGGTCGTGGTTGAGACGGGCGAACGTCAGGAGCCGGAGGAAGTGGCCGCCCGTTCGCCAGGCCGCGTCGAGGCGTTTCAGGTGATCCACATCGGGTCGCCGACGCATGGCTTCGAAGTTCGAAACGCTTGTGCGTGCGACGCCCATGACGCGCCCGACCTCGGTGACCGACTGCTTCCGCGCCTGCCGGTATCGCCTTAGGTCAAAGGCGAGCCAGTGCCAGAGGGAGGCGTCGGGGTTGATGTGGTCCGCAGCGCTCATCGCGGAGCTCCTGACCGTTTCAATGTTCTCGGGTACATACGCACCGTAGCGAACCGATGTCAGGCTGTCAGCTAAATCACGGAGGCCCATCACGAGATCGGGCGAAAAATGGACGTATTGGACTTGGAAAAGCCGGGAGCGTGGGTGCCTCCGGCTGACACCGGAGAGCTACGGATTTACCGGGCTGAGCCCGCGGCGGCGCGGCTGGCGCGGGGATTCGTTCGCGAATGCCTCACGGCCTGCGGCCGTACGGACCTGATCGAAGACGCCGAAGAGGTGATCTGCGAACTGGCCACCAACGCGATGCGGCACGGCGCCCCGAAGGGGGGCTACTTCGCGGTGCGTTTCGAGCGTCACCGGCAGGGATGCGTCTTCGACGTGATCGACAGATGCCCCAGGGTGATGCCCACGCTCCGGGACGCCGACGACCTCGACGAGGGCGGCCGGGGACTCCTCCTGGTCGAAGCCCTCACCGCCTCATGGGGCTACTTCCGCCGCCCCCTGAAAGACCACCGCGTCTTCGTGAAGGTGGTGAGAGTCGCCTTCGTCTAGGGCTGAGACGCCAGGCGATGTACGTCACCGCCCACAGCAAGAGAGGAACCCGACGAATGTCCGGACGCACGAACCAACCCACCCGTGGCCGCTCCATCCGGCGGCCGGAGCGGCCCGCTCCGCGACCAGAGGGAGTCTCATGGGCGTAGAAACCCAGCCCACGCGGCTCGGCAGCCGCTGTGATGATCTCCCCAGCAGGGGCAAGGAGCCGAGAGCCGTGGACGCCGTACCGGAAGGCGAGGCGCCACCCGGCTGGGTGCGCGTCGACGAAGACGTACGGGGAGTTCCGCTGTGGCGGCGGCAGGACGAACCCTGCTACGTCGCGACGCGCGACACGGACCAACTCCTGTTCATCGATGCCGCGCTCGCCCGGTTCGACCGGATGAGCGGGGACGAACTCCACCAGTTCATCTCCTCGCGGTAGGCGCTCCTGCCGGCGGAGCCGGTGCCACCGGCTGCCTCCGGCGTCCCGCGCGACCTGCGGTGGTTGTCTGTTGTGTCCCTGGGGTCGTCGGGTGGGGGCGTACGGGATGCTCGGAGAAGCCCCCTCGTAGCGCTGGTATGGGGGGCTTTGACCATCTCCTGGATCGCGATCGCCGAGCATTCGGTACGCCGCCGGCCTCCGGCCGGCGGCGTCCTGGGTGCCCGCTCGGCCGACCGGCAGGACGAACCCGCTGCTATCGGGCTTTGATCGGCTTGGTCTCCGTGGCCGGGAGGCGGACCGCGCCGCCGTCTTCACCGGGGTTCGGGCCCGCCACTGGATGGCTGATCGGTGGGATCAGCGCCGTGGATTTCGGTGCCGCCAACGACGGCGATCCAGGGCGGTAACGCGAGCCGCCCAGCGGACCTGGCCAGGGTTGGTGGTGCCTCGCTGCGGCCGGTCGGCGTTCCCGGTGACTCGCGGTGATCCGCTGGGACGCCGTCATCGCCGCGGCGCCCGAGCGGACCCGACTGCGCCCGGCCAGGCCCGGTGCGTCGGCATCCTGAGTGCCCGGAAGGCGACGGCCGTACGTTCCATTGCCTTTTCGTTGCTTCTGGTGCCGGTGATCGGGCGACTCCTTTGGTGTCCGCATTGGACGCCTTCTGTACCGGCTCCGGCTGGAGACGCGGCAGCTCGGCCGAGTACTGACAAAGTCCGTCTCAACGGACACGAAAGTGTTGTCCAGTTGTCGTCCTATCAGGGGTATTCGGCCCTATCCGGAAACAGTAAACGGTGCGAACCTTGTCGAAGTGGACTGGATGGTGAAAAGAGGTGGTCTCATGCTCCAGAAGGTCGGACAGCTGGTCGCCGCGGCCGTTGCGATGGCCATGCTGGTCCTCGGAGGCGTCCTGCTGGCCGGCGGCTCCGCGTACGCGCAAAAGGGGGCCGTCGCGTCGGTGTCGACGCGCGTCGATGCCAAGCCGGCGCCGTGTACCCGGTGCTGTCTCAAGATGAACCCCAAGACCCACCGGTGCGCTAAATACGGTTACAAGAAGGGCAAGGGCAAGTGCCAGGCCAAGTGCAAGTAAGGCCGTATTCGGGCGCCAGGTAAAACCCAACAGAGGTGTAACCGAAGACCGCGTTTGAGGGTTCTCGGTCGCGGTGGCCGGTCGGCGCGGCGCGTGGGCGCCCGGGTCGGCCGGTCATGCGGCGGTAGGGCCGCCGGTTGGCGCGGCGCGGGGGCGTCCGGGTCGGCCGGTCATGCGGCGGTAGGGTCGCCGGTCGGCGTGGCGCGGGGTGTACGGACCGACTGGTCATGTGGTGGCGGAGCCGTCGGCCGATCGTCGCGTCGGGCCTCGCGTGATCGGCATGGCGGGCGGCTGCGCGGGTGGCCGTAGGGTGCGGACCGCCTCAAGCAGGGACTTAATATAAGCTCCGAAAAAACTCCTCCTCGGAGTATTGACACCGGTCGCGATCCCGATCAGTCTCTCGGGAGAGCGCGCTCCTCCGCTCCCGGTGCACGTCAGAGCCCCAACTTCGCCGGGAGTCCTTGCCGCCACCAGCTTCACGGCGGGCGGTCTCCTCGCCGCTCCGCCGTGCCCGCGAAGAGGAGCCGCCCCCATGAAGCCCCGTCCCCGGGCAGCGGAACACCGTCCCGCCGTGCCCGCAGTAGTGATCACCATCCTGACCCTGCTCCTCGCCTGCGCGGGGACCGTCCTGTCCGGTTCGGCGAGCGCGGCCGCCACGCTGCTCTCGCAGGGCAAACCGGCCACCGCTTCGTCGGTCGAGAGCGCCGGTACCCCCGCCTCGGCGGCCGTGGACGGCGACACCGGTACCCGGTGGTCGAGCGCGTTCAGCGACCCGCAGTGGCTGCAGGTCGACCTCGGCGCCTCTGCCACCGTCTCCCAAGTGGTCCTCACCTGGGAGACGGCCTACGCGACGGCCTTCCAGCTCCAGGTCTCCGACGACGCCGCCACGTGGCGGACGGTCTACAGCACCACCAGCGGCACCGGTGGCAAGCAGACGCTCGACGTCTCCGGCACCGGCCGCTACGTCCGGATGTACGGGACGGCGAGGGCCACGGGCTACGGCTACTCGCTGTGGGAGTTCCAGGTGTACGGCTCGGCGGGGTCGACGCCGCCGCCGAGCGGCACGCCGATCTCCGCGTTCAAGCAGGTCCGGGCATCCTCGACCGAAGGCGGCAACGCCCCGGCGGCGGCGCTGGACGGCCGTACGGACACCCGCTGGTCCAGCCTGTACACCGACAACGAGTGGCTGGAGGTCGACCTCGGCGGGGCCGCCACGATCACCGGCGCCACGCTCGTCTGGGAGAACGCCTACGCCACCGGCTACCGGATCGAGGTCTCCAACGACCAGACCAACTGGACGAGCATCTACACCACCACGACCGGCAAGGGCGGCACCGAGAACCTCACGATCTCCGGTAAGGGCCGCTACGTGCGCTTCCACGGCACGGCCAGGGCCACGGGCTACGGCTACTCGCTGTGGGAGTTCCAGATCTTCGGCACGGTCGACGCGTCGAGCAACACGCCGCCGCTGCTGTCCCCGCCGACCAAGGCGCCGGCGACCACCGGCCAGTTCGCGCTGTCGGCGCCCGCCGACCACGCGATGGTCACCGACACCCGCCGACCGGCCCTGTCCTGGGCCGCGGTCTCGGGTACCGCGCACTACGAGGTGTGGCTCAATGTCAGCCGTACCGACTACGACTTCACCGCGTCCGGCCGCCTGCTCGACCTCTACACGAAGGTCGCCGAGCCGACGGGCACGAGCTACACGCCGACCTGGGACATCAGCGACCGGTGGACGTACAAGTGGTTCGTCGTCGCGGTGAACGGGTCGGGTGCCAAAACCACGTCGAACATCCGCACGTTCAGCGTCTACCTGCCCACCATCACGGCGGCGGGCGACGGCGTGAACATCGTGAACGGTGCCCGCGACCTCAACAAGGACGGGACGATCGAGCCGTACGAGGACTGGCGGCAGCCGGTCGAGACCCGCGTGGCCGACCTCCTCGGCCGGATGACGCCTGAGGAGAAGGCGTACCAGATGTTCTACAACGCCCAGACGTACCCGCAGTCGGGGTGGCACTTCGGCCCGGCGCAGCCGGCCGACCTCGACAAGGTGCTCCGCGCCGCCGCCGGAACACGCCTGGGCATCCCGCCGGTCTCCGCGGGCGACACGATCTCCGGGTACGAGACCACGTATCCGCTGCAGAGCGCGCTGGCCGCCGGCAAGGACTACCCGCTCGACTACAAGCTGGGCGACATGCAGCGCCGCGAGGAGCTGGAGGTCGGCACGCGCGGCGTGCTCGGGCCGCTGGCCGAGGTCGGCACCAAGGTGCTCTACCCGCGCATCCAGGAGGGCAACGGCGAGAACGCCGACGTCGCGGCCGCCCAGGTTCGCGCCCTGGTGGCCGGCCTGCAGGGCGGGCCGGAGCTGAACCCGAGCTCAGTCCTCGCGACCGTCAAGCACTGGCCGGGGGAGGGGGCCGGCGGTGAGGCGGGCATCGTCTACGACGCGGTGACGATCAAGTACCACATGATCCCGTGGCGGGCGGCGCTCGACGCGGGGGCGGTCAACATCATGCCCGGCTACGCGGGCAGCTCCTACCTCGACCCGGGCGGGCCGGGCGCGGGCAACAGCAAGCCGATCCTCGACTACCTGCGGAACAACCTCGGCTACACGGGCCTGATCACGACCGACTGGCTGCCCTCGGGCGCGTGGATCAGCGCGGCGAACGCCGGATCCGACGTGATGGGCGGCGCCGACCCGGGCGCGTCCGGATTCTCGATCGCGAGCTTCCTGTCCAGCGTGCCGATCGCCAGGATCAACGACGCGGTGACGAGGGTCCTCCGGCTGAAGTTCGAGCTCGGGATCTTCGACCGCCCGTACGGCGACCCGGTGAACGGCCCGTACCGCTTCCACCAGCCGTCGTACGCGGCACTCGCCAACCAGGCCGCGCGCGAGTCCATCACCCTGCTGAAGAACGACGGCGTCCTGCCGATGAAGCTCAAGGCGGGCGACAACATCGTGGTGGCCGGTCCGCGTGCCACCGACGGCGCCGCCTGCTGCGTCTGGACCAGCTACTTCCACCAGAACTACGGCTCGCTGGACATCCTGGACGCGATCAAGGCCAGGGCGGCGAAGGACGGCGTCAACGTCTACTCGGACAGCGGGCCGTCGCCCAAGCTGGCCGTCGTGGCGGTCGGCGAGCCCAGTTACACGCACGCCACCGCCTGGCCGGACACACAGCCCTACCTGCCGGCGGACCAGCTCGCCATCATCCAGAACTTCCACAACCAGGGGATCCCGGTCGTCGTGGTCATGGACCTGCCACGGCCGACGGTGATCTCCGAGTGGAACGGCATCGCCGACGCCATCGTGATGACCTACCGCGGCGGCGAGGAGGTCGGCCCGGCGACGGCCTCCCTCCTGTTCGGCGACTACACGCCGCACGGGTCACTGCCGTGGCAGCTCCCGCGCAGCGTCGACCAGGTCCTCAAGCCGGGCGGCACCGACACCCCCGCCGACGCCGTCGAGGACTGGAGCCTGCCGTACGACCTGGGCGCGACCGCCGCCGAGCGCTCCGACATCCGGGCGAAGATCGACGCCGGTCAGTCACCGGCCACGACCTACGGGGACCCGCTGTACCCCTACGGCGCCGGCCTCCACAGCTGGTAGGGAGGTGTTCGCGGGGCCGCACACCGACCGACGGTGTGCGGCCCCGCCGCGGCCCCGCTCGTGTGCATCGTCGCGGACCGGGGCACAGTTGGTACGAGGGCCAAGGCGACTCGGCCGAGATCGATCACCACCCGGCGGGCCGCCGCTCAACCGGGGGGACCGAGCGATGGCCAAGCGAACGGTGGCCGAGCAACTCGTCGACCTGCTCGTACGCGCGGGCGTCCGGCGGCTCTACGGCGTGGTCGGGGACGCGCTGAATCCCGTCACCGACGCCGTACGCCGCAACGCCGCGATCGACTGGGTCCAGGTACGCCACGAGGAGACGGGCGCGTTCGCCGCGGGCGCGGAGGCGCAGCTCTCCGGCCATCTGGCCGCGTGCGCGGGCAGCAGCGGGCCGGGCCACGTGCACCTCATCAACGGGCTGTACGACGCCCACCGCAGCATGGCGCCGGTGCTGGCCGTCGCCGCGCACATCCCCAGCGCCGAGATCGGCACAGCGTACTTCCAGGAGACCCACCCGGACCGGCTGTTCGCCGAGTGCAGCCACTACTCCGAGCTGATCTCGACCCCGGAGCAGACGCCGCGGGTCGTCACCACCGCCATCCAGCACGCCATCGGACGGTCCGGCGTCTCCGTCGTGAGCGTGACGGGCGACGTCGCCGGGCAGGAGGCGCCGTCCCCGGACGGCGACGTCGCCATCGTCACCGAGCGGCCCACCGTACGCCCCGGCGACGCGGAGATCGCCGAGCTGGCGCGGCTGGTCGACGAGGCCGAGGCGATCACGCTGTTCTGCGGGCGCGGCACGGCCGGCGCGCACGACGAGGTCATGGAGTTCGCCGAGCGCGTCAAGGCACCGGTGGGGCACGCGCTGCGCGGCAAGGACTGGATCCAGTACGACAACCCGTTCGACGTCGGCATGTCCGGCCTGCTCGGCTACGGCGCCGCGTACGAGGCGATGCACGAGGCCGACCTGCTGATCCTGCTGGGCACCGACTTTCCCTACACCGCCTTCCTGCCCGAGGACGTGCGCACCGCCCAGGTCGACATCCTGGCCGAGCACCTGGGCCGCCGCTCGCGCTTGGACGTGGCGATCTGGGGAGACGTCCGGGAGACGCTGTGCGCGCTCATCCCGCGGGTCCGGGAGAAGACCGACCGCCGGTTCCTGGACCGGATGCTGAAGAAGCATGCCGACGCCCTCGAAGGAGTGGTCACCGCCTACACCCGCGACGTCGAGCACCACCGGCCGATCCACCCGGAGTACGTCGCCGCGATCCTGGACGAGGAGGCCGCCGACGACGCGGTCTTCACGGTCGACACCGGGATGTGCAACGTCTGGGCGGCCCGCTACCTGTCCCCGAACGGCCGGCGCCGGATGATCGGATCGTTCAGCCACGGCTCGATGGCCAACGCCATGCCCCAGGCGATCGGCGCGCAACTGCTCGACCCCGGCCGGCAGGTCGTCAGCATGTCCGGCGACGGCGGCTTCTCGATGCTGATGGGCGACCTTCTCACGCTCGTCGCCTACGACCTGCCGGTGACGGTCGTCCTGTTCGACAACTCCAGCCTCGGCATGGTCGACCTGGAGATGATGGTCGGGGGCTTCCCGCCGTACGCGACCACCTATCCGCACACCGACTACGCCGCGATCGCGCGCGCCGCCGGGGCACACGCCGTCCGCGTCGAGGACCCGCGGGACGTACGCGACGCGCTCCGCGAGAGCCTCGCACACCCCGGTCCGTCGCTGGTTGACCTGGTCACCGACCCGAACGCCCTGTCGATCCCGCCGCGCATCACCGGCCGCCAACTGGCCGGCTTCGCCACGACCACGAGCAAGCTGGTGCTGACCGGCGGCGTCGGCCGCATGGTCCAGCTCGCCCGCTCCAACCTGCGCAACATCCCGCGCCCGTGACAGCGTCGCCCGGTCCGCGAACCGCATCATAACGCTCCACGGCGCGTCCTATGCTGGAAACCGTGACGGACAAGACCACTGCGACTCCACAGTGGCTGACCACGAGCGAGGTGGCGCGACTGTTCAGAGTGGCGCGTTCGACGGTGACGTCATGGGCGTACCGTGGCCTGCTTCCGTACACCGCGACCCCGACCGGCCGGCTCCGCTTCTACCGGGCATCGATCGAGCAGCGCCTGGCCGAGCGGCGCGGCCTCGACGGCCACCATTGAGGATCACTCCGTGGCGGGGGCGAAGAAGCGGATGAGGCCGCCGATGTTCGACAGATCGACGACGGCCTCGGTCAGGCGCTCGGCCCAGTCGTCGTCGCGGCGCGCCGCCACCGCCGCCTCGATCGCCGAGGGAGCCGCCGTTCCCCAGAGGGTGACGTCGCGCGCGGCCCTCGGCCGTGCCGGGCCCGCCGCGATGGGCCACCCCACCGGCCGTCGAACCGCCGCGCGAATACCCGCCGTACGCTTCCGGCCCACCGCCCGGCTACCAGACCGGTCCCCGTCCCCCGTCGGAGGACCAGGACCGGCGGCCAGGGCAGGTCATGCCCGCACCACGCGATCGCGCAGAGACCCCTCTCGTCAGGATCCACCGCCCGGAGGCCGCCCACCCGGTACCGGAGACGACGACAGGTCGGCCTCTCCCCATGGCATGAACGTGGTCTGCAGCGTCGGCTTGACGCAGTCGTCGTACCACTTGCATGCACGGCCTTCCAGCAGCCGTTGCACTGCCCATAGCCCGTAGTCGGCGACTTGTATGCCCCAAGCGCTCGGCGCATCCCAGACACAGAGAACGATCTCGCGATCACGGGCGACTTGTGCACATAATGAGCGCCGGGCCGTGATCGCCATGGAATACGGCAGTTTCGAATCCAAAATAACGGCTCGTACCGATCGAACCGGTCATATCCAGGTCGCCGGTCTCATCGGCGTACATGTAGACCTCTGACACAGCAGGAGTTTACTGCGATACCAGCAGTAAGCCATCCGACAACCCTGGGGGCAATATCGAAGTACGGATCGCGCCAGGCCCACCGTAGGTCATCGGTTGGCCGGTGACCCGCAGCACTTCTTGTATTTGCGGCCGGAGTCGCACCAGCACGGCTGGTTGCGTTCCGGCGGCCAGTGGAGGGTCGGGGCTCCTTCGCGCACGCGGTCCTGTGTGTAGTCCATCCGGGTCTGCTGATCTTTCGGGTCACGGTCATGCTCTTCGGCGTACCGCAGAAGATCGTCCACTGCCGTCGGGAGGATCGTGAGCCCGGTGGCGCCGCCTTCACGGCTGGTGTGGCGCCAGCCGCGTTCCACGCGGCGGAAGTAGGAGGCCACGTCGTCGTCTCCGGGGTCGTCGACGTGGACCAGACCTTCGGCGAAGGCGCGCTTCACGTCGTCGCGGACGAAGAATGTCCCGAGACCGGTCGAATGGTGGTGTGACGAGTTCCCGCGCCGGGCGAGACTATCGAACATCCTCCCGATCTCGGCACGCTTGTCGGCGACGCGTCGATCGAGTGCGTCGGGCGGGAGCCCGAGCGCCTTCCGCACGCGTGCGCGTCCGTCCAACTCGGTGTCGGCGAAACCGATCTCGGGCTCGTCCTCTTCGACGGAGTCGGCGAGGAAATCTCGGCAGGCCAGGTTGTACCACGTGAGAGCATCGTTCAGCTCGCCGTGGGCCTCGAAGAACTCCGCCACCAACTCTGCCGGACCGGGCAGCGCCTGGCTCATCGGGAGACGCGCGATCTCGGCGCGCGCGTCCTCCTCCCGCCCGAGGCGCTCGAGGACCGCGATCCTCTCGACGATGGCGAACTGCGCGCGCTCCTGCTCCGACGCGGTCGCCACGACCTCGTCGTAGATCTTCAGCGCCCGGTCGTCGTCGCCGGCGGCGGACCACTGCGCCGCCATCTCCAGCATGATCTCGTCGCGCTCGTCCGGGTACGCGGCGAGGTCCCGCTCGAGGTCTTCGGCGAGCCTCCGGGCCTTCTCACGCGTCTGCGGAGTCGACGGGAATGACTTCTCCATGGGGGACCACGCTATGCCTGCTTCGCCGTCGCTGTGGTCACTTCGCCGTCGCTGCGGACGGGCTTCGTCCCGATTACGCGTTTTGTCCCGGCAACGCTGACGGCAAGGCCGCGTGCGGCCCGCGTGGGGACGAGGTCGGCGGTCAGGGCGGCATCGTCGCCGCACCGGGGGAGTACGGCGTCAGGTCGCGAGGTGGCGGCGGAGGCGCTGGGCGCGGCGTATGACGAGGGGCTGGACGGAGAGCAGCCGCGCGATCCGGTCGGTGCCGAGGTGACCGGCCTCGATGGCGGTCTCCAGCGCCGCCAGGAGCTGCGGGCCGAGCCCGGCGTCGACCACGGCCGCGTCGGCCAGGAACTCCGCGCGGTCGGTGGAGAGCCGTGCCAGGGTCGCGCCGACGAAGGCGACCCCGGCGGGGATCGCCGAGGCCACGACGATCAACGCCACGGCGAGGGTGAACACAGCCGACACCAGAAACCCGAACGGCGTGTGCCACCGTTTCGCGAACGCCCACATGCGGCGTACCGGATGCCAGATCCGGGCGAGGAGCCACCACAGCGCCCGGATCGGCAGGGTCAGGACGGTGTGGCAGAGCACCGGGACGGCGTGCGGGCCGCGATGGTGGCCGAGCTCGTGGGCCAGCACGGCCTCCAGCGGGCCGGATGGCAGCCTGGTCACCGCGTACGAGGTGATGACGACGGTCCGGCCGGTGACGGCGGGCGCGTTCGGACCGTCCGACTCGGCGATCATCAGCCGGTACCGTCCGGCGGTGAGCCCCATGCGCCGCAGCGCGGCGCGTGAGGGCTCGGTGAGGCGACGGTGCTCCTCGGCGGTCGGGTCGCGGTAGCCGCACCAGGCGCGCTGGATCGTCTCTCCCGGCCAGGTAGCCACGGCCGCGCCGAGCACCCACGCGGCGAACGGGGCCACCGCTCCCCAGACCGGCCAGACGAGGTGCAGCCCGTACGCGATCGGCGCGGCGATCGCCAGCGCGCCGATCGCCGCGGGGATCAACATGGCGACGGCGACGATGATCGACCCCGGCCCGGCCCCCATCGACCGCGCCGAGCCGGGCGGACGGACGAGCGCCCGCGAGCCCGGCGAGGGCACGACCGCACGGCCGGGGACGGCCGGCCGCGCGGCCGGCGCCGCTGCCGCCCGGCCGGGAGCGCCGGGCGGCGGTGCGGGGCCCGGCCACGGGGAGGCCGACGCGGGCATGCCGGGCACGGCGCGGATTCCGGTGGTCCACGTCCGGCCGTCCCAGAAGCGTTCGTACGGCCGCCCGCCCGGGTCGGGATACCACCCGGCGGGCGGACCTCCGGTCACCATGAGCGCGGTCCCTTCACCGGCTCTCCGCACGTCCGGACGGCGCGAGGAACTGGTCGACGGCTCCGGTGATGAGGCCCATCGCGAGGGGGCCCGCCAGCGCCGCCGGCCCGAGGGACGGACGCCGGCGGTGGTCGTCTCTCCGCAGCGTCTCCGGCATGGCGGACCAGCCGGGGAACACGGCGAGGGAGTCGGCGAGCCGCTCCAGGCGCTCGACCGGAGCGCCACGGCTCCGCATCCACTCGAAGTTGATCGAGAGCACGGACTTGCTCACCCCGGTGTAGATGCTCCACACCGGGGCCTCGTCGCCGCCGATGTCGAACCACGCCGTGACGGAGGGATAGGCGCCTTCGCCGAAGGAGTAGCCACGGAACGCGGGGTGGCTCTCGGCGTGCCGGTAGACGGCCAGCAGCGTCTCCGCGACGTCGGGAGAGCAGTGGCGCTTGATGCTGTCGAGCAGGCTCGCCTCGTCCCAGCGGCCGGTGCCGCGCGTGAGCACCTCGCGCGGGGTCTCCTCGGTCACGTCCGGGGCCGCGCCGAGCCCGCCGGCCTCTTCGGGGGCGCTGTCGTAGTCGGGGGCGGGCGTCGGCTCGCCCACCGCCTCCCTGATGGCGGTCGCCATCGTCCCGAGCCAGTCGACGGTCGCGATCACCTCTTCCGCCGTGATCGCGGCCCGGGAGGTCGGCGAGTCGGCGTCGTGGTCCGCGGTGTGAGCGATCTGGTTGCGGCGCCGAACGATCTCCTTGAGCCTCGTCCGGACCAGGTCGGCCGTGATCGGCTCGCCGTCGGTTCGCCGCCGCTCGAGGATCTGGGCGACGCGCAGCCAGAGATTGACGGTGCTGACGTAGCCGAACCCCTCTTTGATCTTGTCGGGGTTCTGGAACGTCATGAACCCGAACGTCTGCGCGAAGTGCGCGCGAAAGACCTCGTCAAGCGGCTTGTCGTCGTAATGAACCTTCTCGAAAAGCTCGATCGGAATGGTGAGCTTGTGGAACTTCGGCGACCGTACGGCCGAGGGGTCCCGGGCGAGGGCGACCGCGCGGTCGATGAGTTCGCGGGTGATCCAGTGGTCGAGCGCGGCCACCGCCTGGACCCACGCGGCCCGGTAGAGGTCGTCCACGTCGAACGCGCCGACCTGGAGCTGTCCGAGTCGCCTGCCGCCCTCGACGAGTTTCCGGGCGTAGTCGAGGTTCCGGTTGAACTCCGCGAAGGCATCGGCGGGTGCTTCGACAGGCACGCGACATCCTTGTCATCGGCTTGGTAGGGGAGATGGTAAAGAATACGCCGATCGGCCATCCGGCCTCTTGCCCGTTTCCCGGCGGCGTGCCCGAAAACCCGTGTGATGGATGGCCGGATTTGGTCGGTAACCACCTGTAACGGGCGCGACGCAATAGCCTGAACGCGCGAACGGGTGAACGGTCTTCGACGGCGGGGCGGCGGACGGGTGGCGATGGATCCTCTCAAGCCGACCGACCCTCGTGCGCTCGGCGGTATCGAGCTGCACGGGGTGCTCGGTGAAGGGGGAATGGGCAAGGTCTACTACGGGGTGACCCCCGATGCGGTGCGCGTCGCCGTGAAGGTGATCCACGCGCACCTCGCCGACCGGAGGGACATCCGCGCCCGCATTGCTGCCAATCACAATGCGTATGGTTATGGCCAGACGAAGGCGCACTACGTCCAATTCGTCAAGCATCTAGATGATCCTTTGAGTGTGGCGCCGCCCGGGGGGTATGAAGCGCCTTTTTATAAAGCGGATCGAGAGAGTGAGTACCGACAGGCGCACGCCGTGTTCTCCGAGCGGCTGCGGCACGCCAAGGAGGGCGGGAGATAACCTTCATGATGCCAAGGTCCGACACGTTCCGAAGTCCACTCGCCGGTAAATCGGTCACGGCGACAGCTGCGGTGGTAGGCGGAAGCCATGGCGACTGATCGTGCTGCCGATGCGTTCGACGAGAGGAGCGAGGAGCCGCGTGATCAATCCCGGCGCCCGCCGCCTGATCGCCCGGGCAAGGATGGTTTCCCCTCGCGAGCGGAGAGCAGAGCCGGTGCTGCTGCAGCCAACCAAGATGCTGAGGAGGCCCCCGAACTATCCCTTGCGCCCATCGATGAGCAGGCCGGCGTCTTCTCCGCGACGAACGAATCGAGTGAGGTGGCTACTGAGGCCAACGACGCCGCAGTCGAGCGTGATGGCGTCAGCGAAGAACGCTCAACTGTCACAACAATCGATCGTGACAGGCCTGGCACTGCCGGCGTCGATCTGGGCTCGGAGGGTGATCCCGCCGGCGAGACGGGTAAAAGACAGGGATCTCTGGACCGCCCGCTAGCACCCGACGCCGGAGAATCCCCACCGCAAGCGGAGCGCAGGACCGCTCCTGCCTCCTGGAACGAAGACATGGCGCAGGCCGCCGATCAGCCGACTCCTGCAACTGCTGAAGGCGAGCTTGATTCTTCGTCCACCGCTGCGGAGTCCGGTCCGATCCTCATCGAGGAACCTGACGCTACGGTCGAGCATCCAGACATCGATAAGGAAGAATCAGAGCTTGGCTCCTATCCCGTAGACGAAAAGGCCAATCAGGGAAGCGGTGGAGATCTCCGCGATCCTGAGCCGAGCGCCGAAGTAGATCCCGTAGGCGTCGCAGACATGGCCGGAACCGACACAAAGACGAGCGTTGACGCGCGCTCTGAGGGAGAGATCGAAGACAGAGGGTTCAAGGCGATCCCCGGCGAAGTACCGTCCGACGACAACGCTCGTGTAGCCGGCGTCGTTGATGTGGAGGTGGAACGAGGCTTCCTAGACCGTATTAAGCAGGTAGCCGCCAGGTTCGATAGAACGGATGCTCCTCGCGAACTGAACGGCGTTGTTGACCGACCAGACTTCCAAGATCCGAAGATGGAGCTAAAGAAGCTCCCCGATCGATACGGGAACCCGCTTGAACGCGCCGACGGTACGCGCACTCCGCTATTCGATGGAGAGCCGACACGCGAGCAGACCAAGCAAGGGCGACTAGGAGACTGCGGCATTATCTCGACGCTCGGCGCAGTAGCCGCGTACGATCCAGAAGCGATTCGCAATTGCATTAAAGAAGGCGAAGATGGCAACTATGAAGTGCGACTCAACGAAGCGAAGTATTCCACATCGCGCATGCGGTATGAAGCTACCGGACAAATCATAAATCTGACCGTTACGCCAGATCTGCCCGTCTATGAAGACAAGCCCCATCGACCGGCGTTTGCGGACTCGTCCTCGACTGGGGTCGCTTGGTCGCCCATACTTGAGAAGGCGATCGCAGGAAGCGACCAGGTCTGGGATGATGGGCGCTGGGAGAGGTGGGGTGAGCGTTGGAAAGTGCAGGGTGACGGTGGCGAGGCTCCCAAAGGCTACGTGCGGCTCAATCAGGGCAGCAATCCTAGTGATCGAGCAGAACTGCTTACTCAGCTTACCGGCCGGCCCGCTAAGACATTTGAGTTCCCTAAGGGCTACGACATCAATGGGCGTAGCTCCGATAGGCAACTAATCGATGAGTTTAAGAAACAGCTCGGTGATCACAAGCCGATACTCGTGGGTACGAAGGACTTGCGAGACAACGAGCCTCCGCTTCCGAAGGATCTGAAGAAGGCTCACGCATATGAAGTTACGAAGATCGATGATAATAACATGGTGCATCTACGTAACCCGTGGAACGAGCAACATCCCGAACCTCTAACGATCGGGGAATTTCGAGCTAGTATCCGGCCTCGCTATAGCACTTTGGAGTAGTTATGGCTCTCAATGAGATTATCCTCTGGGATGGCATTTTGGCGAATGAAGATATCGGGAGCTTCGGCGTAATCCACGTCGATGCACGTGACGATCATCCACTTGTCGTTCGACTCGGCGTCGTCGACGATGAAGAACACCGATACAGCCTTCGTCTCGGCGATACCTTTCCTGTCCGAGGTCAGACATGGAAACTCGACCGAGTCGAGAACCCCCGTAGCCCGGACTGGACCGTCGTACTGACCAGAGTCGAGTGATGTGGGGAGGGTGGACCGAAGCGATGCGATGATGTAGGTGGGGGTGTTAGCCCGCCACTAAGCGGTTCACAGGGGACATACCTCCATCGCAGAGGCCAACAAACGAAGCGTATGATGATCTAACGCAGCGTGAGCGTATGGTGACGCAGATTTCTCGAAATTTAAAGGGCAGTTGAGTGCAGCACGTCAAGCTCTCTGTTCTGTGTTGCCGGCCGATGCTTTGTTCGGGACGGCTGGATACAGCGACGGCAGTGACAAGAAGCCTTTCCGCTACCCGGGCGAAATATTGATCCAATGGAGGCGCTTTCTGGCGGGCTGGTAGGATGGCTGAAGCAGGGGACCTGTTGTGTATCGGCGAATGCTATCCATTGATTGGGCTGATCAAGCCGACCGGCCCGGGCAGGGCAACCGCGCCAGAGCCCGTTGGCACCACGAACGAACCCGCCTCCGCCGACAACCCCAGCATGCATACCCGCCAGCTCACCTAACGAAATGCGGCTGCCGTAGTAGTGAGAGCGAACGTCAGGACGATGAACCGGTTGCCGGGCGCTCTTCCATCCGGATGTCCATTAGCTCGGCCACCTCGACGCACTGGTTGCCCTCCGTGTTCGACCTGCGGCTCTTTCGCCAGCTCACCTGAGAGATGTCCACGCTCACCCACCCATCTCGGCGATCACCCTTTTGATGAGCGTAACCGAGGCGTCCTCGCTGAGGGAGACCTTGGTCATCTGGGCGAAGTCAGCATGGAAGCCTGCGACCTCATCTGCATCGTGGAAGTATCGCTCGCCAACGCGGTTTTCGCAGAGTACGACGTCCGGATCAACAGACTCGGCGAAAGTCAGGATCGCGAACGGGTTCCCCACCGCCGGGTAGAGGCCCGCCTCGTACGGAAGTACCCGCAAGCTGACGTTGGGGCGCTCTGACGTATGGAGTAGGTGCTCCAACTGGCTCCGCATGACGTCCGGGCCTCCGGCGTACCGATGTAGGACAGCTTCGTCGACGAGGACTTTGAGCTCGAGGGGGCCGTCGTCTTCGTGGAGTCGCTCCTGCCGCTTCATCCGCACGGTGACGCGACGATCTGCCTCCTCGGGGGAGATGGAGGGGTCGGAGGCGCGCACTACGGCGTGAGCGTAGTCCGGCGTCTGAAGCAGGCCGGGCACTTTGCTTGGTTCATAGTTGCGGAGCTGTGATGCCTCGGCTTCCAGCTGGACGTACGGGCCGGGGAGGACGTCGCGGTAGGAGGACCACCAGCCGCCGCGTTTGCGGGCGTTGCGGCCGAGGTCGATGAGGCGTTCGCGGGTCTCCGCGTCGACCTTGTACAGCGCCAGGAGTTGGCGCAGGTCGCTCATGCCGATCGAGCTCTGCGCGTTCTCGATTCGAACGATCTTGTACGCGGAGGCGTCCAGGTACTCCGCGACGGTCTCCTGCGAGAGGCCGGCTTGCATGCGGAGGGCTCGTAGCTCGCCGGCGAGACGACGCCGAAGAACGAGTGACGCGCTCATTTGTGGTCCCTTCACTTGTGAGATCACGGCTCTTGGTCTAGCGTGCGATCGAACACATACTGTCACGATGCAACTACGGAACGGGGGCAAATGGCCGAAAAACGCGTCTCGGGCAAGCACGCCCGGGAAGATCTTCCAACCGGTGATCGGATCCCCTACCTCGAAGCGCTCGCGGAGCGGCTGCGGGGTGTGGGGTGGTACGCCCGCGTCATCACTTCGCCGGGAGGAGCGGGCTTAGTGCGGGTCGTGAACCCGTCCGCCGCTCCCCTCAACGACGACATCGCGATAGCTCCGGATCGGGCGGGGCTGTGGTGGTTCCGCTGGTCGTTCGGCACCCGGATCGCCCACGTCGACAACGTCGACATCGCCGCCGCCCGCATCATCCAGGTTCTCGGCTGCCCAGACCGCTGACACACCCCCCGCCGTGGCGGCCGGGCCTGTCCAACGACCTGGTCGTCACGGCCTTCACCTCATGGAGGTCATGCCATGTTCGCCGAGAACGACGTCCAGGCCCCGCACGGGGAGCGGCAGTGGTTCTGCCGCCTGGACGAGGACCCCGCGGCCGTCATCACCGCCCGTACCCTGGTCGGCACCGTCCTGGCCGGCTGGGACACCGATCTGGTCGAAGACGCGATCCTGGTCACCAGCGAGCTGGTCACCAACGCCATCGCCCACGGGGACGCCCCGGTCACCCTCACCGTCACCGTACGGACCGAGCCCGAGCCGACCGTCGTCCTCGACGTCGCGGACGCCTCACCCGACCTGCCCGTCCAGGACCTGCCCGGCGAGGTCGGTCACTTCGGGTTGTGGATCGCCGAAGAACTCGCCCGCGTCACCATCCACCCGACCGCGGCCGGCAAGACCGTACGCGCCGAGTTCGTGCTCTTCGATCCGCCGCCTTCCCGGTGATCCCGGCGCGCCCATGGCGCGGGCCATCCCTGGTACGGGAGCGGTTCGGCTACCGACGGAACCGCGGGGCCCGGTCCATCATCCGATCACGCAGGCCGCCTACCGTGAGGAAGTGGTCATGACCGACCATGCACAGCTCGGTGTCTACGAACTCGCCTACCTCTGCGGAGGCCCGGCCCGGGTGGTGACGGTGGCGGTGCTCGCGCTCATCGACGATCAGCAGATCACCGTCGCGCGCGCCCTGCACCGGGTCAGAGTCATCCGGCGCGCGCCCCGGGACAAGGTCGAATCGGCCGTGCTCGGCGCGATCCCCGACGCGGGAAGGCCGCTCGGCGTACTGACCGCGGTGGCCGCCGACAGCGATGCCGTCGCCGAGATCGGCAACGCCCTGCGCGAACAGCGCGTCCTGCCTCGTTCCCCCTGGCAGCTCGGCCGGATCAGCCACGCTCACCGCCTGCGCCGGCGGCTGCGGGCGAACCCGATGGACGGCGTCGACCGTGTCGCGGTCCTCGGACCGGCGGCCATTCCCGACGCCGCGCTGCGCAAGGTGTTCCAGACGCCGGACCTGCGGTTCACGCTGCCCGATCTGAAGCTGCCCGGACTGCCCGACCGGAACGACCGGCCCTATGATCCGGACGCGGACGCGCGTACCGCCGCCCGGCTCTACCGGTTCGGGCCAGGCGGCTCTGGCTGGGGCCTGTAGGAGGCGGACACCGGAAGGACCCGGTTGCCTGACGGGCGGTTCGAGGCGTGTCCTTCCTCGACCGGCGAGGCCGTACGACCCGGCGTCATCCCGGCGATGGCCAGTAGGCTGCACGCATGCCACGCCGCTTTGTCACACCTGCGACGGACTCCTCGCCCGAAGGGTTGGCCTCGGCGGCTCGTGGGTGCCCGGCGATGGCCACCGCCCAGAAGTTGGCCGAGTGGGTCGGTACCGGCCGGGCGGTCACCGCGCGCGGGGTGCTCAAGCCGGCCCTCGCCGTCGAGGCGTGTGACCTGCTCGGCATCGAGCCGCCGTCGCGCAAGCCGCGCAGCGCTCTGGACATCCACGAGCTGATGATGGTGTGGGCGGCGGCGTCCGCGGCCGGGTTCATCGAGGTGACTAGCGGCCGGGCGGTGGCCGGGCCCGCGCTCACGGCGTGGGCGGACGGCGCTCCGGACACCGTGCTGGCCATCTGGATCAAGTGCGTGCTGGAGTCCCTCGGGCTGGCGGACGAGGTCGAGGAGACGGATCTGGAGTACCTCGCCGCGCTGGTCACCCTGCACGAACGTGCCGGCGTGGCCTCGCTCGGCGACCTGAGCACGGCCGTCACTGAGCTCATCGGCGACGCTTCGCCCGGCTGCTCGTGCCCGGCGTGCGCGTCGCGGGGCGGGTACCCGGGCGGGACGTTCGGGCTTCCCGTCGGCCTCCTCTTCGAGGTGGACGCCGAGGACGTGGTGCAGGCCCTGGGCGAGTTCGGCATCGCCGTGCTGCGGGGCGACACCGCCGAGCTGACACCGCTCGGCCGCCGGCTAACCGATTTCATGTTCCGCGAGAGCGCCCCGCCCGCGGACGCCGACGCCGCGGCCCTGGTCGACGCGCTGGCTCGGTTCGCCACCATGGTGGCGGCGGTGATGGCCCGCCCGTGGCTGTCGGCCCGTACGCCTGTCGTGGCCGTCCGTGAACTGCTCGCCGTCGGCGAATCGAGGTCCGGGCAGGAACGCCTCACCGCTCTCGCCCTGGCCGACGAGTGCGGCCCGGAGGCGACACCCGCGTGGCGCGAGTGGGCGGCCAAGGACGGATTCGGCGCCTACGCCCGGGTCTGGCTGGCCGAGCAGGACGATGCCGAGCCGGCCGACGCCGATGCGGCATGGATCGCCGTGGACGCACTGGTCACCGTGGTCGACGCCTTGCCGTCCGAGCTTCCTGTGGAGCTGCTACCCGCTCTCTTGCAGGCTCAGGTCGGCGAGGAGGCGGCCGAGATCCTGCCGATGTTGGAGGATTCCGGCCATCCGGCCGCGCCCCGGCTCGTCAAGCTGCTGAGCGGCGGGGCGATGAACCAGGCCGGGCCACCAGCGGGCATGCCGTCGGGGGCGGAGGCGTTCGGGCAGGCTCCGGTGCTTCGCCTGATCTCGGGCAGCCCGGAGGACGCCGGTCCGGTGCCGCCCCGTCGCCGAGATCGCTCCGGAACCGCGTACCAGATCAAGGTTCAGCTGCTCGGTGTGACGAAACCACCGGTGTGGCGGCGCCTTCAGGTACCCGCCGATCTCAGCCTCGGCGAGCTCCACGATGTGATCCAGGCCGCGATGGGCTGGGAGGACTACCACCTGCACGCGTTCTCCGCCGGCGGGAGGCGCTACGGACTCCCCGACCGCGAGCTCGGCCATCGAGACGAGCGGCGGGTAAGCCTGTCGCAACTGCTCACCGAGGTCGGCGACAAGATCCGCTACACGTACGACTTCGGTGACGGCTGGGAGCACGACATCGTCCTGGAGAAGGTTCTTTCGGCCGACGCCGGGGTGACGGGCCCTGTCTGCACCGCGGGCAAGGGGGCGTGCCCGCCCGAGGACTGCGGCGGTGTGTGGGGGTACGAGGCGCTGAAGGCCACGCTGGCCGATCCGGACGACGAGGAACACGAGGAGCGGCTCGACTGGCTGGGCCTGGCCTCGGGCGACGAATTCGCTCCCAAGGAGTTCTCCGTCGAGGAGGTCAACCGCAGCCTCGGCCGCTCGCTCTGACGATCGATCGCCGTCCCGAGGCTCTTCGACGGCCGCCGCACGCAGACTGCGAGTCGCGTAGGGCGCCAGCCGTCACCGCAGAGCGGTCAGCCGGGGCGGTCGGGCGGTGAGGCCGACCCTTGCCGCCGAGGAGGTGCGGTGGAACCTCACGCAGTACCTCACCACGACGTTCGCGCTCGCCGATGAGGACGTGCGCGAGGGGCTGGAGCGCTTCCTCGACCATCCCGAGCTGGGCATCTTCCGCGGGCCGTACCTCCGCGTCCGTACGCCGTTCCGGCGGGCCGAGGATGGCTGGCAGCGGCACCTGGAGTGGACGCGGCCCGGGTTCAGGCCGCACCGGCACCAGGCGCGGGCGTTCGAGCGGCTCAGCACCTGGAACGGCGACGCGCTGCCCACGCTGATCACCACCGGGACGGGGTCGGGGAAGACCGAGTCGTTCCTGCTGCCGATCCTCGACCACTGCCGCCGGGAGCGACGGCGGGGCCGGGCCGGGGTGAAGGCGATCCTGCTCTACCCGATGAACGCCCTGGCCACCGACCAGGCGCACCGGCTCAACGAGCTGCTGCTGCTCCCCGACCTGCGCGACGTCACCGCCGGCCTGTACATCGGGGACACGCCGGAGACCGGGTACCCGCGGGTGCTGACGCAGCGCGGCGAGATCCGGCGCACCCGGCCCGACATCCTGCTCACCAACTACAAGATGCTCGACCTGCTGCTGCAGCGCGCCGACGACCTGCCGCTGTGGGAGGGCGCCGAGCCCGCGTACGTCGTGGTGGACGAGTTCCACACGTACGACGGGGCGCAGGGCACCGACGTGGCCATGCTGCTGCGGCGGTTCGCGGCGGCCACCGGGCAGAGCGAGCCGGGGCGGCCGCTCGGGCGGATCTGCCCGGTCGCCACGAGCGCGACCCTGGGCGAGGGCGACGGGACGAAGATCCGTGAGGTCGCGGAGCGGGTGTTCGGCACGCCCTTCCCCGCGGACTCCGTCATCACCGAGGACCGGCGCGGCACGGACGACTTCATCGACCCCATCGACTACTCCCTGCCGCTGCCCGACCCGCAGGAGCTCGCGAGCATCCCGGACCCGCACGGCGACGACGAGGCCATGGGGCGGATCATGGAGGCCGTCACCGGGCGGGCGGACCTGTCCGGCGCCGAGCTCGGCGGGGTGCTGCGCCGGCACATCCTCACCAGCGCGGTCCTCGACGTGCTCGACGGCGAGCCCGACACGCTCGGCCGGATTCTCGAACAGCTCCCGCGCCGCGGGGCGTACAACTGGGGCACCGCGATCCGGCTGCAGCCCCGGCAGGCCGCCGCGGCGCTCGCGCGGTACGTCGCGCTGCTGTCGATCGCCCGGGACCCTGAGGACGAGCGGGCGCCGCTGCTGCACATCCAGACCCACCTGTGGGTCAGGTCGGTGTCGCGGCTGCTGCGCGCGGTCGGCCGCAAGCCCGGCTTCGCCTGGTACGGCGAGGCTCCCCCGCCGCTGGAGACCGAGTCGACCATCCTGGGCGCCGGCCGGGACCTGCTGCCCGCGGTCTACTGCCGCCACTGCGGCCGGTCCGGGTGGGCCGCGATCTCCCCGGAGAAGGACCCGCACGATCTGATCACCGAGCCGGCGAAGATCTACCGCGCCGGGGTCACGTCCGACAAGAAGCTCGTCCGGCCGCTGATCACCGCCACCCCCAGCGAGGTCCGGGCCCAGGCCGAGGGGCGGCAGGGGCCGCCCGTCCTCGTCCTGCGGGCCGACGGCCGGCACGTCCGGCCGCTCGACCCGGCAGACCTGCGCCGGGCCGAACAGAGCGACTTCCGTGACGTCTTCGTCCTCGCCGACCTCGCGCACACCAAGGAGTCGAACGGCGCGGCGCAGAAGGACCAGTGCCCCGCCTGCGGCATGGACCAGGGCACCCGCTTCCTCGGCGCGGGCCTGGCCGCGCTCGCGTCGGTCGCCATCACCGAGCTGTTCACCGGTGGCCAGCTCGACGCCGAACGCCGCAAGACCCTGCTGTTCAACGACTCGGTTCAGGACGCCGCTCACCGCGCGGGGTTCGTGGCCAACCGGTCGTACGGCTTCTCGCTGCGGCTGCTGCTCGCCATGGCGCTCGAACCCGGTCTGCCCAAGCCGCTCAACGAGCTGATCTCCGACGTCGTCAAGGAGGCGTGCGACCCGAAGTACCTCCCGTCGGTCGTCCCGCCGGACCTGCACGACCGCGAGGACGTCGACGCGCTGCTGGCGGGGGAGAGCGGCGGCTCGGACAAGACGTGGGACCTCATCGGCGAACGCCTCGCGTTCGCCACGGTCATGGAGTTCGGCCTGCGGTCCCGCCTCGGCCGTACGCTCGAACTCACCCGTACGGCCGCCGCCGAGGTCGTCCTCGACGAGCCGGAGCGGATCGCCGCGCTCGCCCGCGACCTGCAGTTGCGCGGCCCCGCGCGGCTCACCGGCCTGCCGGAGCCCGAGATGTACGTCGCGTACCTCCGCGGGCTGCTGGAGCGGCTGCGGATGCGCGGCGCGGTCAAGCACGCCTGGCTCGAACCCTGGATCGCCCACGCCGGAACCCGCCGCTACGGCACCATCTGGGGCAAGCGGCCGGACGGCATGCCGGCCTTCCCCCGTGGCCTGTCCGCGCCGCGCTTCCTGCTCGACCGGCGCAAGGAGCGGACCGAGTTCGACACCGTCCCCGGCCGGCAGAACTGGTACCAGGACTGGACCCGGCGCTGCCTCGGCCTCGACGCGGACGACGCGACGCATTACCTCGGCCGCGTCCTCGATCTGCTCGCCGACGAGGCCGTCATCGCCAAGCGGACCGCCGCCGACGGCGCCACCGTCGTGTACGGGCTGCGCCCCGGCCACATCCAGGTGCGGCCGCTCGACGAGGACCGCGTCGAGGAGTCCGGCGTCGGCTGCGACGTCTGCCACTGGGAGCAGACCGTCCACCCCGACCGGATGCGCGAATGGCTCGACGCGCCCTGCCCGCGCTACCGCTGCCCCGGCCGGCTGCGGGTCCGGGTCGATCCCGGCTACGCCGACGACTACTACCGGCGGCTCTACCTCCGGGGCGTGCCGTTCCACGTGGTGACGGCCGAGCACACCGGCGCGCTGACCCGCCCGCAGCGGGAGAAGGTCGAACGGGCGTTCCGCGACGGCACCCGCTACAGCGACCCGAACGTCCTGTCCGCGACCCCGACGCTGGAGCTGGGCATCGACATCGGCGACCTGTCCGCCGTCATCCTCGGGTCGCTGCCGAAGGGGCCCGCCAACTACGTGCAGCGCGCCGGCCGGGCCGGGCGCAGCACCGGCAACGCGTTCGTGCTCACCCTCGTCGGCCGACGCCCGCGCGACCGGTACTACCTCGCCGACCCGCTCGAGATGATCGACGGGGAGATCGTGCCGCCCGGCTGTCACCTGTCTGCGGTCGAGATCCTGCGCCGGCAGTACACCGCCCACCTCATCGACCTCGCCGCCCGCGACCGGCTGCCGGGCGTGCTGCCGCTGCCTCGGCTCGCGTCGGTGCTGTTCGGCGACTCCGGCTGGCTGACCGGGCTCGCCGAGGCCGCGATCGGGCACGGCGAGGCCCTCGCCGACGGGTTCCTCGCGCTGTTCGGCGACGGCGTGAGCGCGGAGGCGGCGGCGCGGCTGCGGGAGTTCGCGGCCGGCGGGCTCCGCGACGCCGTACGGACCGCCGGGCGGCAGTGGGACGAACGCCTCGACGACCTGCGCGCCCGCCTCGAAGTGATCGACGCGGCCATCGACGCGATGGTGGAGTCCGACCCGCAGCAGCGCTCCCGTAAACGGGAGCTGCTGGCCGAACGCCGGGCCGTGCAGAACCGCGTCGGCGAGATCGGACGCAGCGACGCGCACGGCGCGCTCGTCGAGCTCGGCCTGCTGCCGAACTACTCCCTCATCGACACGCGGACCGCCCTCGAGGCGACCCTCACCTGGGAGGAACAGGGCGAGGACGAGAAGCGCTACCACAGTGAGGTTCGCGAGTACGAGCGTTCGGCCGCCCTCGCCCTGACCGAGTTCGCGCCCGGCAACCACTTCTACGTACGCGGCTACCGGCACAAGATCTCCGGCCTGGACATCGGCTCGGCGAACCGCCCGGCCTGGCGGCAGTGGCGCGTCTGCCAGGAGTGCGGGTACGTCCGCGTCACCTCGGCGGCCGAGGACACCGCGCCGTGCCCCCGCTGCCGGAACGAGAAGATCGGCGACAGCAGCGCGCTGCACCAGGTGCTCGTGCCGACCCGTGTCACCGCCCACGACCTGCGGGAGGACGCGAAGATCCGGGACGACCAGGACGAACGGCTGCGCTGCTACTACGAGCAGGCCGTGGCGGTGGACATCCCCGCCGACGAGATCGCCCCCGGCTCGTGGCGGCACGCCAAGCGCACCTTCGGCGTCGACTTCGCCCGGCGCGCCGTGGTGCGCACCTTCAACCTCGGCGCCGCCCGGATGGACCGGCCCGCCGGCGACGCGTTCGCGGGCGAGCTGAAACGGATCAACGCGTTCCACGTCTGCGAGACCTGCGGCGGCGCGACCGCCGACGGGCCGCCGCAGGCCGCCGGGCACCTCGACGGCACCACCGGGTCGGGCTACGACTCCTCGCCCGACAACCACCACCGGCCCTGGTGCCCGCAGCGGCGCGGCTCCGCCGTGCGGCACGTCCCGCTCATCCTCGCCCACGAATTGCACACCGAGGCGCTGCGCATCCTCGTCCCCGCCGCCACGACCATGCTCGCCGAGCGCACGGTCACCTTCCAGGCCGCGCTCATGGCCGGCGTCGCGAAGGTGTACGGCGGCGACCCCGACCACCTGCGCGTCGTGATCGCCACGATGCCGGACCCGCCGACCGGGCACCGCCGCCGGTACGTCGTCCTGCACGACTCGCTGCCGGGCGGCACCGGCTACCTCCACCGCATGGCGTCCCGGGAGGGTTTCCGGAAGGTCCTCGACGCGGCCCTGGAGGTCGTGGCGACCTGCCCGTGCGCCGAGGAGGAGGGCAAGGCCGCCTGCCACCGCTGCCTGCTGTCCCACGTCCACGGCGACGACTTCGACCTGGCCGACCGCGGCCTCGCCGTGGAGATGCTGCGCGAACTTCTCGACGACTGGCGGATCGACTCCGTCTCCAGCACCGATGACATCTCGCTGTGGGACCAGGTCGAAAGCGAGCTCGAGGCGCGTTTCCTCGCCCTGCTGAAGGCCTGGGCCGCCGCCGACGACCGGCGCACGCTCAGCCTCGCCGGGCGGGTCAACGACCAGCGCACCGCCGACCTGCGCGTCACCGCCTCCGACGGGTCGATCGTGCACTGGCAGGTCATCCTGCAGAACACCATCCGCGGGACCCGGCCCGACGTCGTCTTCAGACGGCTGGACGCCGCGCCGCTGGAGGTCGCCGTCTACCTCGACGGCTACGAGTACCACGCCGCGCCCGGCGCGAACCGCCTCGCCGACGACGCGGACAAGCGCGCCCGGCTGCGCGCCCACGGCCGCCAGGTCTTCCAGTTCACCTGGGACGACATCGCCGAATGGGAGACCGGCGAGCCGCCGCGGACGCCGGTGTGGCGGCCCTACCAGGGCAACGCGCAGCGCAACGCCCAGGCCGTCTACCTCCAGCTCGGCGGCGACCCGGCCGAGCTGCCCGACCTCATCTGGACCAACCCCGTCCACACCCTGCTGGCCTTCCTCGCCGAGCCCGACCCCCGGCTGTGGCACCGGCGCGCCGTCGCCGCCGTCGCCGGAATGCTCCGTCGGCCCGGCAACGAGCGCACGACCTCCGGACCCGACGGGATCGGCGAGCGCCTCCTGGCCTCCCTGCGCGGCGACCCCCTCCCGCCCGCCGCGCCCGGTGCGCTCATGCTCGAACGCGCCCGCGACGAGGCGGGCTGCCCGCTCACCATCGTCGTACGCACCTCGGACCGCTCGTGGACGGCGATCACCGTGATCGACGACCTGGCCACGACCATCGACGCGGACGAGGACGCGCACCGGCTGCGCTGGCGCGCCTGGCTGTACTGGGGAAACCTGCTGCAGTTCCTGTCGAACGGCGCCGGGGACGGTGCACAACTCGCCCACACCGGGCTCGCCGGGGTGGATCCGTCCGCGTTCGCCGTGACCGGCGGCGCCGGCCTGCTCAGCTCGCTCGGCCTGCCGCCGGACGACGACAGCGAGCCGTCCGGCGGCGGGTCACCCGAGGAGACCCCGTCCCCCGAACCCGGAGGCGGGCCGGGTGCCACGGACGAACGGGTGCCCGACGGCCCCTGGGCCCAGGTCGTCGACCTGCTCGACCCGGACGAGCCAGGGCTCCCCGACCTCGTACGTGACCTGATCGCGCTCGGTGCCGCCGTCCCCGAGGTGGGCTACGAACTCGGCGAACACGCCTGGCAGGCCGAACTCGCGTGGCCCGCCGCGAAGGTCGGCGTCACCCTGGCCGGCGACGACCAGGAGGCGATCGACTGCTACGCGGCCTACGCGGCGGCGGGATGGGACGTACGGACCGCGCCGGACTGGACCGCCGAAGAACTCGCCGGTCTCATCGGAGGAGACGCATGAGCGAGCGACTCATGACCACGGACGGAGCCACGCTGCGGGTACTCCACAAGGCCGACAAGGAGATCCAGAAGCTCCCCCGGGTCGTCAAGGGCGCCATCTACGAGTTCCACAGCAAGTTCAAGAAGAACCCGGACGCGCCGGGGCTGCAGTTCAAGCAGCTCCAGGGCGACTCGCGGCTGTACTCCGCGCGGGTGACCCAGGACTACCGGGCCCTGCTGCTGCACGCCGGCGGGCAGGACTACATCCTCGTGGCGATCCGGCACCGTAAGGACGTCTACGACAACCTCGACCGCTACTCGTACCAGATCAACCCGGTCACCGGCGGCATCGAGTTCGTCGACCTGCGGACCGTGGAGAGCGGTGTCTCCGGAGGAGACGATGCGATCCGGCCTTCCGGGCCGGAACCGCTGTTCGCGCAGTACACCGACGAGCAACTGCGCGAACTGGGGGTGGCCGAACCGCTGCTGCCGCTCATCAAGAAGATCACGACCGAGGAGGAGCTGCTCGGCCTGGTCGAATACGCCCCGGCGCTCACCGAGGAGGTCCTTCTCTGCCTGTATGAGGGCAAGAGCTACGACGAGGTACTCGACCAGGTCACCACGCCGGAGAAGGTCGACGAGCCGGTCGACGACCAGGACTACGCCGCCGCGCTGGACCGGCCCGCCACCCGGGTCACCAGCGAGGACGTCGAACTGCAGGCCGTCCTCGACGGGGACTTCGCCGGTTGGAAGGTCTTCCTGCATCCCGTCCAGCGCAAGCTCGTCGAGCGCCGCTACAACGGGCCCGCCCGGGTCAGCGGCGGTCCGGGGACCGGCAAGACCATCGTCGCCCTGCACCGCGTCAGGCACCTCGTCGAACGCCTCGGCCCCGGCCACGACAAGCCCGTCCTGCTGACGACCTTCAACAAGAACCTCGCCGCCGACCTGCGCAAGCGTCTCCTCGAACTCGGCGGCAAGGAGATCGCCGACCGCGTCGACATCGTCAACATCGACAAGCTTGCGACCAAGATCGTCACCGATGCCGAGCCGGGTGGGAAGCGGCGTTGGCTGGAGGATGCAAAGGCGATCCAGGAGTGGGAGGAGATGCTGAGAGACCTGGGCGGCACCACCTGGGACGCGGAGTTCCTGCACGCCGAGTGGAGCCACGTCATCCTCGGCCAGGCCGTCAACTCCCGGACGGAGTACTTCCGTGCCCGGCGGGCCGGCCGCGGCCGTAACCTCGGCCGGGCCCAGCGGGCCGAGATCTGGCAGCTCGTCGAGAAGTTCACCATGCGGCTCGACCAGAAGAACCTCTGGACCTACCGGCAGGTCGCCGAACGCGCGGCACGGATCCAGATGGAGCAGGCCGCCAGGATCGACAAGTACGCCGCCGACCGGGCCGAGCACGGCGAGGTCATCCATCGCGCCGACCAGTCGGGAGCCTGGCTGCGGTATCAGTACCGCCACATCGTCGTCGACGAGGCCCAGGACCTGAACGCCGCGCACTGGAAGATGCTGCGCGCCATGGTCCCGCCCGGCCCCGACGACCTGTTCCTGGTCGGCGACACCCACCAGCGGATCTACGACAACCACGTGTCGCTCGGCAGTCTCGGGATCAACATCCGAGGCCGCTCGTCGAAGCTGACGCTCAGCTACCGGACCACCCACGAGATCCTCGGCTCCGCGCTGGCCCTCCTCGGCGACGAGTCATGGGACGACCTCGACGACGGAACCGACGATCTGACGGGCTACCGCTCCATCCTCCGCGGCCCACGTCCGACCTTCGTGCGGTCCGCCTCCTGGGCGGACGAGCTGGACGCCATCGCCGCTCACGTCACCGAACTCATCGACGGTCCCAGCCCGTCGATCGCCGTCTGCGTGCCCGAACGACACATGGTCGCCGAGGTCGAGAGCCGCCTGTCCCGCGCGGGCATCCCCGCGGCGGCCATCGGCCCCGGTGGCCCGAAGCTCGACGATGTCGTGCACGTCGGCACGATGCACCGCTTCAAGGGGCTCGAATATCAGCACATGATCCTCGGCGGCGTCGCCGACGGCCTCGTACCGAACACGTACGTGGAGCGTTACCGGGCGACCGATCCGCAGCGCCACCGCCGCGAGACGCAGCGCGCCCGGTCGCTGCTGTTCGTCGCCGCCACCCGCGCGCGCGACACCCTCATGATCTCCTGGCACGGTCGGCCGAGCCCGTTCCTTCCGGCGCGGTGACGAGCAGCGAACGGCCGAGCGCGTACGCCTCCTGCAGGTCGCTGCCGCGGTAGCTGAGCGCAGCGAGGTCGGCCAGGTGGTGGTCCGCGTTCACCGCCACCGTCCTGGTCAGCCGCTGGAACAGCGGAGCGTCGGACATCGAGTCGCCGTACGCGACACACCGCGCGTGCGTGAGGTCGTGCCGCGCGCAGATCTCCGCCACGATCCGGACCTTGTCCTGCGGAGTGAGGACGTTCGACGGATCGAGCGGCTCCGTGAAGGGCAGGGCCGGGAACCGGGAGGCCACCACCTCGTCGAAGCCGAGGTCGAGCAGGTGGCGGGCGAAGAAGTCGGGCGACATGGTGATCACCACCGACCGCTCCCCGCGCGTCCGGATGTCCGCGCACACCTCCCGGATCCCGGTCAGCCAGGGACTGGCGGCGAACGCGGCGGCGACGTCCGAGGGCGTCAGCTCCCGCCACAACGTGGGGAGGGCGGACGAGAAGGCGCGCGTGTCGATTCCTCCGGCCGCGAACCGTTCTTCCAACTCGACCAGCGCGTCCGCCGACCCGACGTGCCGCGCGATCTGCAGGCTCGCGGTCGTCCCCTCCAGAAGGGTCCCGTCCATGTCGAACACGTGAAGGAACGTCACAGACGGCAAGTCTGACCGACCGCCCACCACCGGCACGAACGAATTAACCGTTACGACGCGGCTACGATCGCTGCTCATGGCCGTTCCCGATCTGAACGAACTGCGTGATGGAAGCCGTCGCCGGGCCGGCGCGCGGCCCCGGGGGCCGGAGATGGCCGGCGTCGAGGACGTGCGCGGGCCGGACGGACCCACGCTGCGGCACTATCGCCCGTCCGAGGAGGAGCGGCCGCTCGTCGTCTTCGTCCACGGCGGCGCCTGGGTGATGTGCGACCTGGACACCCACGACCGGACCTGCCGGCGCATCGCCGAGGCGTGTGACGTGGAGGTCCTGGCCGTGGACTACCGGCGGGCTCCCGAGCATCCGTACCCGGCGGCCGTCGACGACGTGGTCGACGTCCTGCGCCGGGTCGAGCCGGTGGCGGTGGCGGGCGACAGCGCGGGCGGCCACGTGGCGACGATGGCCTGCCTGCGGCTGCGCGACGAGGGCGGCCCGCTGCCCCGCGTACAGATCCTCATCTGCCCCAACACGGACCTGACGCTGTCCCGGCCCAGCGTCCAGGAGAAGAGCGCCGACTACGGGCCGGCGGCCGACTTCCTCGCCTGGGCCGTCGAGCAGTGGACGCCCGATCCGGCGACGCGCGTTCCGGCCAGCCCGCTCTTCGTCCCTGACCTGCGTGGCATGCCGGACACGATCCTCGTGACCGCCGAGCACGACACGCTCCGTGACGAGGGCGACGCCTACGCGGACCGGCTGGCCGAGGCCGGCGTCCGCACCGTGCACCGGCGAGAGCCCGGACTGGTGCACGGCTTCATCCAGAACATGGACCTGACCTCCGACGAGGCGGCCGCCGCCGCGCAGCGGCTGTTCGCGGACATCACGGCCATGGTCCACGGGTGACGGCCGATGGGCCTGTGAGCGAGATCGACCGTCGGCGGGTGCAGGACCTGGCCGCGCTGGTGCGTGCGGCGCCGGTCCGCGCCGGCCGGACACGCGTCGTCGCGATCGACGGTCGGTCCGGCTCCGGCAAGTCGACGCTCGCCGCCTCGCTGCACCGGGAAACGGGCGCGGCGGTGGTGAGTTTGGAGGACCTCTACGGCGGCTGGGACGGCCTCGAGCGCGGCGTCGACCTGCTGGTCGCGGAGGTCCTCGCCCCGCTGGCCGCCGGGCGCGCCGCGTACGTCCCGCGGTACGACTGGGCGACCGCGCGCTGGCGGACGCCGATCGAGCTTCCGCCGCCCGCGCTGCTCATCGTCGAAGGCGTCGGGGCCGGGGCGCGTCGCGCCGCCGGCTACGCGAGCGTGCTGGTCTGGCTGGAGGCGGGGGAGCGGACCCGTCGGCGGCGGGCGCTCGACCGCGACGGTGACGCCTACGCGCCGCACTGGGAGCGGTGGGCGGCGCAGGAGGCCGAACTGCTCGCCCGCGAGACGACGTGGGACCGCGCCGACGTCGTCCTGGACACCGAGGCCGGGCCGGGGCACATATCGATCACGGGGTCGGTATAGCGGCGCCAGCAACCCCCTTTATGGCCATTAACGACATAACCCGTAAATCCGTCGCCGCCCAGAATGTCAAAAGCATCATCGATCCCGCTGATCTGGGAGATCATTGCGCGGATCCACTTGTTCCGTGGATCCGGGAAAAGTGATGCGCGTCCTGGAGTTCGCAGGTAAAGATGGGGCCATGTCCTTTCCGTTAATGCCTGGATACGACTACATCAATGTGGTCGCGGACCTCGACCCGGTCGCCGCGATGCGTGATCGGGACCTCGGGGACCGCATCCGGACCTTCACCAAGCTCCTCCCGGCGGGAGCGCCCGACTTCGGGTACGCCGTGCAGAAGGGCACCGAGTGGCGCATCGGATGCGTCGGCGCGGGCGATCCGGAGGGCGCCCGGTACTCCCTGGCCGCCGCCCTGCGGAGGGGGTCGAAGGACGAGGAGGATCCGGAGACCGCCCGCGCCATGCGCGCGGCGGCCGACCGGCTCGACCCGGAGGACGGCAAGCAGCTCCCCAAGGACGAGTGGGAGATCGGCGACCGCCGCTACCGGGTGATCAGGATCGAGAAGTTCACCCTGATCGGACAGCGGCTGATGGAGCCGCCGCGGCCCACCGACACCGACCCTCCGTACGGCGCCCGGATGCTCGAGGACCACCTCATCGAGCCGCGGACGCCGGTGGGACAGTGGGAGGCGCAGCTGCGGTTGAACCTCGTCGGGCACCTGCCCATCCCCGGCACCGTCCCCGAGACGGTGCAGATCGAGGCCCGGCACGCGATCCGCACCCACCCCGGCGTGGTCCTGCTCCCGCCGACCTACACCGTGGTGGAGATCAAGGGAGACTCCTGGGACCCCCTCACGGGCGCGGACGGCCCCGGCCAGGCCCGTACGCACCTGGCGAAGTACTTCAGCGAGCTGCTGCCCCGATTGCTGGAGTTCCAGGGCGAGCCCGCCACGCCCGAGGAGATCGCCGAGTGGAACGACGCCGCCGAGCGGATCGAGGCGATGAGCGGGCCGGAGTTCGCGGTGCTGGACCGCAGGTTCCGCATCGTGCGCGTCTCGCGGATGCTCCGCGTCGGCCGCGACGGCCCCGAAGGGCCCCGCCCGTCGGACCAAGAGCGGTACGGCATGCACGGCACGGAGTCGCGGTCCTGATTCCGATTTAGCGCGCCATCTGATGATCATTAGGATCCTCGGGTGATCATCAGACGACGGTCCGCGGCCGGCCTGCTGTGCATGCTGGCCGCTCTGGCGATGTTCGGCGCGCCCCCCGCCCGCGCCGCCAAGGCCACTGCCACGGAGCCGCCCAAGGTCGAGCTCGTCTTGGACGTCAGCGGCTCGATGCGGGCTCGGGACATCGACGGACGCAGCCGCATCTCGGTGGCCCAGCAGTCCTTCGACGAAGTGGTGGACGCCCTGCCGGGCGAGACACAGCTCGGCATCCGGGTCCTCGGGTCCCGCTACCGTTTCCCCGGCAGCCCGCAGTCCGTCGGATGCCGTGATACGAAGCAGATCAGCCCGGTCGCCCAGGTCAACAAGGTCGAGGCGAAGGCCGCCATCGCGACGCTGCGCCCCACCGGCTGGACGCCGATCGGGCTCGCCCTGCGCGCCGCCGCCAAGGATCTGGGGACCGGCGAGACGACCCGGCGGATCGTCCTCATCACCGACGGCGAGGACACCTGCGCGCCACCCGACCCGTGCGACGTCGCCCGCGAGCTCGCCGCGCAGGGCACCCACCTCGTCATCGACACGCTCGGGCTGACCCTGGACGACAAGGTCCGGCGGCAGCTCACCTGCATCGCCGACGCCACCGGCGGAACGTACACCGCCGTCCAGCACCAGCAGCAGCTCACCAGCCGGCTCAACCAGCTCGTGCACCGGGCCGGCAGCACGTATCAGCGGACCCCGCAGCAGGTCACGGGCGCTACCCAGTGCACCAACGCCCCGGTGCTGTCGCCCGGCGTGTACACCGACCGCGAACGGATCAGCGAGCACCGCTACTACCGCGTCCCCGTGGGCCCCGGGCAGGAGCTGCGCGCCTCCGTCAGCGTCGCCCTCGACCGCAGACTGAACCCCGACTACGGGGTGCTGCTGCGCGCGACGTCCCAGGACGGCCAGGAACTCGTGCGAGGTACGGACGCGAGCAGCGGACGCACCGACGTCCTGTCCACCGGGCTGCGCTGGTCCGACCAGCGGCCGACCGGCTCGTCGGAGCCGAGCGCCTCCGCGTCGGCGGGCACGGGCGGGTCCACGGCCGGCACCGTCTGCCTGGTCGTGAGCAACTCCTTCGCCGCACCGCCCGGCGTACGGACGACGCCCGGCATGCCGCTGGAGCTGACCGTCGACGTCGTGCCGTCCTCGCCGACGCCGAACGGCCCGGACCTCGGCCGCGGCTGGCTGTTGCTCGTCGTGCTCACCGCCGCCGGCCTGGTCGCCGGGCTCATCGTCGGCTGGCTCGCCCGCTGGCGGATCGCCATCTGGAAGGAGAACTGACCGTGCGCGTCACGAGACTCCTGTCCCTTTCGATCGCGACCGCCGCCCTCGCGCTGGCCACCGCCGGACCGGCCTTCGCCGGCGGCAAGGCGTCGCCCAAGCCGCGTACGACGATCGGCACCGCCGGAACGTCGTTCCTCACCGCCACGACCGTGCAGCCCGGCCAGTCCGTACGGCTGTCCGCGTCGACCGGCGACTACCTCTACTGGTCGTTCGCCGCGGCGGCGGGACAGACCGACCGGATCGCCGTCACGATCACCCTGCCCACCGACTCGAACCGGCTCGGGGCCAGCACCTGGAACGTCGAGGTCTTCGACGGGCTGCGCCGGCGGCAGGCCTGCACGGCGGGCCCGCAGACCGTCACCGCGCAGTCCGGCGCGGCCAAGGTCTCGCTCCAGTGCACGCTGCGGCAGATCCGCTCCTGGGCCGAGCCCTGGTCCAGCGACCCGCTGCCGGGCACCTACTTCGTACGGCTGGCGGCGGCCGACCTGCCGGAGCAGGGCCTCGGCCTGCCGATCGACGTACGGCTGCGGATCAGCGCCAAGCATGGGAACGCCGAGCCGTCCGGCGCGCACCTCAAGGCCCCGCTGTCGCCCGCCGTCAACCCCGGCGCGACCGTGGCCCCGGACGCCATGCCCTCGGCGGACCCGTCGGCGGTCAGCTCGGCGCCGAAACCGGTCCAGCGCGCCAAGAGCTGGTTCTCGTTCTCCTGGCCGTCGACCCGCTGGTGGTGGACGATCGGCGGTGGCGTGCTGGCCGCCGTGGCGGGCGTCGCCGGCTACAGCCTGACCCGGCATCCCCACCGCTGGTTCTCCTAGTGACCTCGGCCCCGGCGCGGACACAGCCCGCGCCGGGGCGGGTGTAACAAGATCGTCGAACTTCGCGATTCGGTCGTTACCAAAACGATCTTCTGGCTACCTTGACCTCATGTCAAAATCTCGAATCTGGGGGCGGAGCGTCGTATGCCTCGCCGCCGCGGGCGCGCTGATCGGCGCCGCCATCGCGCCGGCCCAGGCGGCCGCAAGGCCCAAGAACGGCTCCGTTAGCGAGATCGCGAACAAGCTCCAGCAGACGATGGACGGCCTGAGGTTCCAGGACGTCCTCGACACCGACCCGCCGACCACGGCCGCCGCGGCCCGCAGCCTGCGGGCGAACTCCGTCGACAAGGACGCCCAGACACCGAAGCAGCAGGCGCGGCTGCTGGCCGCCGCCGACGACGCGAAGCCCATCTCCCAGCAGCCACAGCTCGACGCCACCGTCATCGAACTGGACCGGCACAACCGGCCGGTGTCGTCGGGGACGGTGCTGATGAGCCCGCAGTACCCACACGGCAAGGTCATCCCGGTCGACAAGAACTTCCACACCGGTGATGTGCGGTGGCGGCAGTGGGACGACGCGGGCTGGTACACCAACCACGCCCAGGGCACGATCGACGTGGTTCCGGGGCGGGAGAACGCCTCG